>NZ_JAAGPM010000092.1:0-31525 GCF_017104865.1 Burkholderia sp. Ac-20349 | reverse complement strand
TGACGGCATCCATGTGACCAAGGCAAGCTCGGATATCACCATTACGAACAATGAGGTGATCAACGGCGGCGATGACGCGTTTGCGGTGGTTGGCTATTTCAACGAGGGCGTCCGGCCTCGCCGCGTCCCGCAAGCGCGCGGCCGCGCTCGTCTACGATCCGAAGGGCGGCGACACGGCGCCGCGCGTAGTTGCAAAGGGCTACGGCGCGCTCGCCGAGATGATCGTCGCGCGCGCACACGACGCGGGGTTGTACGTGCATACGGCACCGGAGATGGTGTCGCTGCTGATGCAGGTCGACCTCGACGACCGGATTCCGCCACAGCTCTACCAGGCGGTCGCGGATCTGCTCGCGTGGCTTTACTCGCTCGACCGCACCGAGCCCGCGCCGGACGACGCCGCGCCGCGCTTTCCGCTGCCGCCGCTGCGCTGACGGGCCGGCACCGCGTGATTTATTACGAAATACTGTCTCGGCCTTTCACGGTCATTCTGTCGGCATTTTCGTTCTATTGATCGGCATCGTGGCGCAACGCATGCGCTTCGTCCGCATTTCCGCTCTCTTCGGGGGCGCCGCCACGCACCCTGGCGGATTGAGCCGGCGATAGATTTGTGTAATGATATCCATTCTCATTTTCATGCTGCTCGGGCGGCGCGCATGCTCTGCGCGCCGCCCGTTGTTTTGAACGAATGGAAACTTTCGCGTGAACGCGCCCGAAACGATCACTCCGCCCAAGACGGGTACTTCCCGCGCGGGCGTCACCGTGCTGCACCCGGCGGCCCGCCCGCTGAGCGACGACGAACTGGCCGCGCGCCGCCAGCGTTCGCGCCGCGCAACCTTCATCAAGTGGCTGCGCAAGGTGCACGGCTGGGTCGGATTGTGGGGCGCGGTGCTCGGGCTGCTGTTCGGCGTGACGGGCGTGCTGCTCAACCACCGTGCGCCGCCGCTGAAGATTTCGACCGGCGAGCCGCAGGTCGAGGAGATGCAGATCGCGCTGCCGGATCCGGCGCCGAAGACGCCTGCCGCGATGATGAAGTGGCTGCAGCACGAACTGCATTTCGACGGCAAGCCGGGCCGCATGCGCAAGGAGCCCGCACAGCCCGTGGCGTGGGGCGATAAGCGCGTGATGCAGCCGGAGCACTGGCAGATGGGCCTGTTCGGTCCGCATCAGAACCTGCAGGCCGAATACTGGGTCGGCAACGGCTACGTCGCGGTGAAGCGCACGGGCAACACGTTCCTGACGACGCTGAACAACCTGCATCGCGGCGTCGGGATGAATCTCGGCTGGGTGCTGCTGATGGACACGATCGCGGGTTCGCTGATCCTGCTGTCGCTGACCGGCGTGCTGCTGTGGACCGAGCTGAACAAGCGCCGCACGGTCGGCGTCGTGCTGGTGGTGGGTTCGGTCGCCGCGGCGCTTGCCGCCGGCCTGACCTGATCGGCGGTCATCGCGCCGGCCTGGCGCCGGCGCGTGCCTTTTCGTCGGTTTTGTCCGCTTTGCACGCTGCGGACGCGTACCCGGCGCGACCGCGCGCCGGCGTCGGCACCGCTCAGAGGCCGCAGGCCGCGCCGCTGTTCGCCGCGATTTCGCGCGCAGCCTTTGCGCCCTCGACCTGCAGGATCGTCGGCAGCGACACGTTGTTCTTCGAGGCGGTGATCTCGGCGAGGATCGAGATCGCGATTTCCGGTGGCGTCCGGCTGCCGATGTAGATGCCGGCCGGCCCGTGCAGCCGGCCCAGTTCCGCTTCGTTCAGGTCGAATTCGCGCAACCGCTCGCGCCGTGCCGCGTTGTTGCGCCGCGAACCGAGGGCGCCCACGTAGAACGCGGATGTCTTCAGCGCCTCCATCAGCGCGAGATCGTCGAGCTTCGGATCGTGCGTGAGCGCGATCACGGCCGAACGCGCGTCGAGCTTCATGTCGAGCACCGTATCGTCGGGCATCGTATGCACGACGCGCGTGCCCGGCACGTCCCACGCATCCGTGTATTCCTCACGCGGATCGCACACCGTCACCTGGTAGTCGAGCCCGACCGCGATCTGGCACAGATAGCGCGACAACTGGCCGGCGCCGATCACGAGCATCCGGTAGCGCGGCCCGTGGATCGTCACGAGCCGCTCGCCGTCGAACGCGAGCCCGTCGGCCGCCTGCGCGGGCGACAGCGAAGCACGGCCGGTCGCGAGCGTCATCGTGCGCGTGACGAGGCGGCCGGCCTCGACTTCCGCGCACAGCGCGGCAATCCCGCTGTCGCGCGTGAGCGGCTCGAGCACGAGCTGGATCGTGCCGCCGCAAGGCAGCCCGAAGCGGTGCGCTTCCTCGGCCGTCACGCCGTACTTGAGCGCTTCCGGGCGCGCGTCGGCTGCGATCCCGCTAGCGTGCACGCGGGCGATCAGGTCGTCCTCGATGCACCCGCCGGAGACGGAGCCGACCACGAGCCCGTCCTCGCGCACCGCGAGCATCGCGCCTTCTGGGCGCGGCGACGAGCCCCACGTCTTCACGACCGTCACGAGCAGCACGCGGCGCCCTTCTTCGAGCCAGCGTGCGCTGGATTTCAATACATCGAGATCGACGCTTTCCATCATCTTCTTCCTGTTGCCGGACGGCCCGCTACCCGGGACCGTCGTTCGATGGCGGGATTATGAACCGCGCGGCGCGCATGCGCAGGCGGTGCGGTGGCGCGTGCGGGCCGATCCGGAGGATCGGGCAAGATATTGCGACGATCGGACAGCGATCGAGCGCGGGAACGGCGCAGCGGCCGGTTCGGGGGAGGCGGTTGCCGCGCGGGGCCGGTGGTGGCCCCGCGGGTGGTCGCGCATCGCGCGCGGCAGGCGCGCGCGACGACGGCGCTCAGTGCGCGTCGTGGTGACCGTGCGCGAGCTTCGAGTGGTGGCGCGAGTACAGGAAGTAGATCACGAGGCCGATCACGAGCCACACCCCGAATGCGGCCCACGTGATGGGCTTCAGGTTCAGCATCAGGAACAGGCACGACGCGACCGCGAGGATCGGCACCACGGGCACGCCGGGGCAGCGGAACGCGCGCGGCAGGTCGGGGTGCGTGCGGCGCAGCACGAGCACCGCGACCGACACCATCGAGAACGCGGCAAGCGTGCCGATGTTGATCAGTTCGGCGAGCACGTTGAGCGGCACGAGCGCGGCGATCAGCCCGAAGAACAGGCCGACGAGCCAGGTCGTCAGGAACGGCGTCGCGTAGCGCGGGTGCACGCGCGACAGCGCCGCCGGCAGCAGCCCGTCGCGCGACATCGCGAAGATCACGCGGGTCTGGCCGTAGCTCATCACGAGGATCACGGTCAGCATGCCGAGCACGGCGCCGAGATCGATGAAGCCCGCGACCCAGTTCTCGCCGGCAACCTGCAGCGCGTACGAAATCGGGTGCGAGATGTTCGCGTACTGGGCCGACGGCACGATGCCGGTCGCGACCGCGGCGACCGTCACGTACAGCACCGCGCACACCGCGAGCGACGCGATGATGCCGATCGGCAGGTCGCGTTTCGGGTTCTTCACTTCCTCGGCCGCCGACGACACCGCGTCGAAGCCGATGAACGCGAAGAACATCACGGCCGCCGCGCCGAACACGCCGTTCCAGCCGTGCGGCATGAACGGCTTCCAGTTCGCGGGCGTCACGTGGAATACGCCGACCGCGATCACGAGCAGCACGACCGACACCTTGATGAACACCATGATGTTGTTGATGCGGGTCGACTCGCGGATGCCGATCGACAGCAGCGTCGTGATCACGATCATCACGAGGAACGCGGGCAGGTTGAACCACGTGACGACACCCGGCACCGCGCCGGGCGCGGCCGTCAGCACGGCGGGCAGCGTCAGCCCGAAGCCCTGCAGCAGCGACTGCAGGTAGCCCGACCAGCCGACCGACACGGCCGACGACGCGAGGCCGTATTCGAGCATCAGGTCCCAGCCGATGATCCACGCGACGAGCTCGCCGAGGGTGGCGTATGAATACGTGTAGATCGAGCCGGCGACGGGGATCGTCGACGCGAATTCCGCGTACGACAGCGCCGCGAGGCCGCACGCGATCGCGGCGATCACGAACGACAGCATCAGTGCCGGGCCGGCCTGGACGGCGCCGGTGCCGGTCAGCACGAAGATGCCGGTGCCGATGATCGCGCCGATGCCGAGGAAGGTGAGGTCGATCGCGCCGAGCGCTTTCTTGAGCCCGGCGGCATGTGCGCCGGCGATCATGCGATCGACGTTTTTCTTGCGGAAGAGAGACATTGCGGATGAATCGCCAGCGCGCGCGGGTGCGGTAGCGCTGATTGAGTGAAAACCCGTAATTTTAGCCGATTTGGCGCACAAAACCCGCTGCGGCGCAGCGGCGCGCCGCGAAATCGTCCGATAAAACAAGCGCTTGCGCGCCAGACGGGTGCCAGCGGGCCGCGGCGCGGCGTGCGCCGCGTCGCGGGATCGGACGAGTCGGTTGAATCAGTTGAATCGGGGCGGGGAGATCAGGCGCCGGCCGTGGGCGCCATGTCGACGAGCCGGTTGCTCATCACGTAGAACGTGAGTTCCGCGTTGTTCGACAGCCGCATCTTCTCGAGCAGCCGCGACCGGTACACGCTCACCGTCTTCACGGACAGCGACAGCGTGTTCGCGATGTCGGTGAGCCGCTTGCCCGACGCGAGCATGCAGAGCGTCTGGTATTCGCGGTCGGACAGCTTCTCGTGCGGCAGCGGCTCGTTCTCGAACGACACGTATTCGGCGAGCGCCTCGGCCATCGCGGGGCTCACGTACTTGCGGCCGGCCGCGACCTGCTGGATCGCGCCGATCATCTGCGCGGCATTGACCGTCTTCGACAGGTAGCCGGCGGCGCCGGCCTTCAGCGCGCGTACCGCGTACTGATCCTCGCGGTACATCGAGAACATCAGCACCGGCGTGCGCGGCAGCTTGCGCTTGACGCGCTTGAGCACTTCGATGCCGTTCGTGTCCGGCAGCGAGATGTCGAGCAGGATCACGTCGAATTCCTGCTTGTCGACGGCCGCCATCGCGTCGCCGCCGTTCTCGGCCTCGGTGACGTCGCGTGCGACGCCGCGGTCGATCAGCAACTGGCGGATCCCTTGCCGGACGATCGCGTGATCGTCCACGAGCAGGATGTTCAGGCTCATGACGACCTCACGAAAGCGACGCGCGGCGGGCCGCGGCGGGCACCGCGAGCAGCGAATCCCAAGCGAAGCGCGCGGTGACGCGCGTGCCGTGGCCGGTTTCCGGCGTGGCCGTCTCGAAGCGGCCGCCGAACGCCTCGCAGCGGGCGCGCATGCCGGCGAGGCCGTAGCCGGTGCGGCGGCTCCGGGAGAAACCGGTACCATCGTCGGAGACAATCAGTGACAGATGCGTGCGGTCGGCGGCGATCCGCACGTCGACCGACGTCGCGCGCGCGTGCTTCGCGACGTTCGACAACGCTTCCTGCGCGACGCGGAACACCGCGAGCGCGCTGGCGCCGGCGATCTGCGTCAGGCGTGCGTCGGCTGCGCACACGAAGCTGGTGCGCAGGCCGGTGCGTGCCGCATGGGTGTCGACCCACGACGACAGCGCGCCGACCACGCCCGCGTCGAGCGCCGGCGTGTCGCGCTCGTCGATCAGCCGGCGATTCGCGTCGGTGGCGGCGTCGAGCGCCTGCTGAGCCAGCTCCAGCGCGCGCAGGCACCCGTCCGGCGCATCGGCCGGCAGCCACGTTTGAACGTTTGCGAGCGCGAAACGCGCGGCGGTGAGTTCGGCGCCGAGCCCGTCATGCAATTCGCCGGCCAGGTGGCGGCGGGCCGCTTCGTCGGCGGCGAGCAGTTGGGCGGACAGCGCTGCGATCCGCGCGGCGGAGGTGGCGCGTTTCGACGCGGCGTCGGCGATGGGCGGAGTCGCGACGCAGCTCGGCACGAGCGGTTGCGACGGGAACGGGGCGTGGGCGCCCAAGGGCGCGTTAAGCGACGTATCCATGACTCTCCCTGCTGTCAGAAAGCGGTTCAGACACCGGCTGGCTGCGTGGATCGGCTGCCGTTTCGATGACGGTCGCCGCCAGAGAATCGCCCCCTGCCGAGGTAACAAAAGTTACGTCTTGTAACACTTGCATCCGACCCTTCCACTCTCATCCGAACGGCAACCACGCGCGGCGAATAATATCTCAAAATTTCTGAAAAGGTCATGTCGGGCGGACATTTAAGGGTAAATGTGAATAATCGGAATGAACGTGTTGTAGGAAAAACACTGACACCCGAACACCGGACGATGACGTATCCAAATGTAACTATTTGAGATGGGATGATCCCAATTTGTTACGAATTCGCCAAGTAGGGATGAAAAAAAACCGGAGCTTTCGCTCCGGTTCTTGATGACGCGCAAATTTGGGGATCGATCAATCCACGAAGGCGCGCTCGATCACGTAGTGGCCCGGCGCGCTGTTCTTGCCTTCGACGAGGCCGGCCTGCTTCAGCAGGTCGGTCGTGTCCTTCAGCATCGCGGTGCTGCCGCACAGCATCACGCGGTCGTTTTCCGGCGAGAACGGCGGCACGTCGAGGTCGGTGAACAGCTTGCCCGTCGAGATCAGGTCGGTGATCCGGCCTTCGTTGTCGAACGCTTCGCGCGTGACCGTCGGGTAGTAGACGAGCTTTTCCTTGATGATGTCGCCCAGGTACTCGTGGCCCGGCAGGTCGTGCTTGATGAAGTCCATGTACGCGAGCTCGCCCTTCAGGCGGCACGTGTGCGTCAGGATCACCTTGTCGAAGCGTTCGTAGATGTCCGGATCGCGGATGATCGACATGAACGGCGCGAGGCCCGTGCCCGTCGACAGCATCCACAGCGTCTTGCCCGGCAGCAGGTTGTCGGCGACCAGCGTGCCCGTCGGCTTCTTGCCGATCAGCACGGTGTCGCCCACCTTCAGGTGCTGCAGGCGCGACGTCAGCGGGCCGTTCTGCACCTTGATGCTGAAGAATTCGAGATGCTCTTCGTAGTTCGGGCTGACGATCGAGTAGGCGCGCGCGAGCGGCTTGCCGTCGACCTCGAGGCCGACCATCGTGAATTCGCCGTTGTTGAAGCGCAGGCTCGCCTCACGGGTGCAGGTGAAGCTGAACAGCGTGTCGGTCCAGTGATGGACGGATTGGACGGTGGCGGTGTCGTATTTGCTCATGGCTTTGAAAACGGACGCGCGTAGCGAACGCGAGTAACGGGCCCAAAAACGGGCAAAAAAACCGAGTGCGTCGGCCCGATCGCGGATCGGCCGGCCGGCGCGTCGGACACGCGCCTTCTCGATGACAGACGATTGAGGAACTCGTTATTTTACCCTGTTGACGCGGATCGCGGGCTTGACCCCCGTGGCTGCGCGGATTTGGCGCAACGAATTATTTCAATCTGCTTTCGGTTTTCAGCGTTCGGCCGCGAGTTTCGCGCCGAGGCCGACGAGCGCCACGCCGCACAGCGCGTCGAGCGGGCGCCGCACGCGCCGGTAGCCGCGTTGCGCGCGCGGGCTCGCGAACAGGTACGCGACGCACGAATACCAGCCGGCCGACAGCACGCCGATCGTCACCAGCACCGCGCCGTTGAACCACAGCGGCACGTGCGCGGGCAGCATCGCCGCGAACACGCTGGTCCAGAATGCGCACGATTTCGGATTCGTCAGGCAGGTGAACAGGCCGCTGCGATACGCGCGCAGGTAGTCGCGCGCGTGCGGCGCGGCCAGCGGCGCGCGTTCGTCGGGCGCGTCGGCCGGCGCCGCATCGCGGCGGATGCCCGCGCGCAGCAGCTTGAAGCCGAAGTACACGAGGTACACGGCCCCGCCGATCCGGATCGCCTCGTACAGCCATTCGACCTGGTGCAGCACGGCCGCGAGGCCGAGCATCGCGAGCGTCGCCCATGCGACCGACGCGGTGCCGACGCCGAGCGCCGACGCGGCACCGAGGCTGCGCCGCCCCGCGAGCGACAGTTGCGAAATCATGAAGAAATTCGGGCCGGGGGTGATCGCCGCGACGAGATAGACGACGGCGATTTGCAGCAGGATCGGCAGGTAGGTCATGGTGGGCAGCCCGATGGCGGGCGCTGGCGGAAAGGGCGACCCGTTAATGTAGCGCGCGCCGCGCGGCCGCGCTTTGGCGGCGCGCAAGCGGGCTGAAATCCGGCCCGGGAACGTTATTGCGGATCGAGGCGCAGGCGCGCGATGTACGGCAGGTGGTCCGACAGCCACGCGGCCTCGCCGGACGGTGCGCGCCATTCGAGCGGCGTCAGCCCGCGCACGAACATCTTGTCGAGCGCGAGCGCCGGCGAGAACGCGGGAAACGTGCGGCCCGATTCGCCGAGCAGTGTCGCGACCTCGGACAACCCGATCTCGCCGAACAGCGCGACCGAATCGTTGCGCCAGTCGTTGAAATCGCCGGCGAGCATCAGCGGGCCGTCGCCTGCGTTGCGCACGATCCAGTGCGCGATCCAGTGCATCTGGCGCAACCGCGCGGCGCGCGTGAGCGCGAGGTGCGCACACAGCAGCGTGACCGGGCGCGCACCCGCGAGCGTCGCACGTGCGACCAGCAGCCCGCGCCGCTCGAAGCGGTGTGCCGAGATGTCCCAGCGGCCGCCGAGGTCGAGCGGATGCGGCGACAGGATCGCATTGCCGTGCCGCCACGACGGCTTGAACACGTTCGGCCCGAGCGCGATCTGCCAGTCGAGCGCATGTGCGATCTCGGTGGCCTGGCAGTGCCATACGTCGTCGACCGCGTCGTCCATCGGCGCGCCGAAGCCGGGCGCGAGCACGGGGCGCGGCATGCGGCGCGCCATTGCTTCCTGCAGGAAATACACGTCGGCGTGCGTCGACTGCATCCAGTTGCGCATCGCGTTCCACGCGGTGAAGCCGAGCGGCGAGCGGCCCTTGTGCAGGTTCCAGCTCACCGCGGTGAGTTCGTCGGGCGCGGCGTGCGGTTCGGCGAACGGCAGGGACAGGGCGTCGGCGGACATGACGCTCAATCCTTCGCGACGTGCGCACGCACGCGGTACACGAGGTGCGGATGCTGTTCGACGAGCGTCCAGTCGGTCCACGCGTCGCCACCGACCGTCAGGCCGGGGTGGCTCGCGACGATTTGCCGCGGCGACGCGGGCAGGCACGGATCGGCCGGCTTCGCGCCTTCGTCGTCGATCGTTTCCTGCACGTCGAGCGCGAGCGACACGGTGTTCGCGCCGGCATCGACGGTGAGCGGCGCGACCGTCACCGAGCGCGAGCGCTCGGTCGGCACGACACGCGCGGCATTGCCGCAGCCGACCGGCACGGCGGACGGATAGCGATGGGTATCGGTACGGGTCTGACCCACGGTGGTGCGCTGCTGGAACGTGTCGATGGTCTGACCGTCGCGCACCACCTGGATTTCCCACGCGACGGAGGCCGGTGCGGGGCTCTGTGCATGGGCGGCGAGCGCGACGCTCGCGAGCAGGACGGCCAGGCCGTGTTTCAGCATGAAACGTCTCCGGAAACGCGGAATAGCGGGGAACGGACGCACATCTTACGCCCGATCGTTTTCGATCGCGATGTGACAGGACGCGCCGCGGCAGGTTCGCCGCGCGATGCGGTCCTGTTCAAAAGGTAGGGCCGCGTCATGCGTTTTCAAGCGAAAAAGCGCGCGAACTCCACGACGGGCGCGCGCTCGGTGACGAGGCGGTTCTCGATCGCATCCGGGTCCGCATGGCCGAGCGACATCCCGCAGACCAGCTGTTCGTTGGCGGGAATGCCGAGGTGTTCGGCGACGATCCGGTGAAACGGCACGAACGCGGCTTGCGGGCAGGTATCGAGCCCGCGTGCGCGGGCGGCCGTCATCACGCCCTGCAGGAACATCCCGCAGTCGAGCCATGCGCCGTGCGTCATCACGCGGTCGAGCGTGAAGAACAGCGCGACCGGTGCATCGAAGAAGCGGAAGTTGCGTGCGTGCTGCGCATGCATGCGCGCCTTCTCGTCGCGGCCGATGTTCAACAGGCCGTACAGGTCCCAGCCGACCTTGCGGCGCCGGTCGATATACGGCGACACCCATTCGCGCGGGTAGTAGTCGTACTCGGCGACGTATTTCTCGTCGCGCGCGGGATCGTCGTGGGCCGCGGTGAGCGCGGCGGCGAGCGCATCGCGCGTGGCGCCCGTCGCGACGTACACGCGCCACGGCTGGATGTTGGTGCCCGACGGCGCGCGGCTCGCGGCTTCGAGGATCGCCTCGAGCGTGTCGCGCGGCACGGGTGTCGGCAGGAACGCGCGGATCGCGCGGCGCGACGTGAGCGCCGCGTCGACGGCGCCGATCGCATCGGCATCGGCGCGCGGGGAAGCAGTGGGGACGGACATCGGCATACCTTCGGGGCGGGGTCCGACGCGCCGCGCGGGCGCTGTCGGCAAGGCCGGTGCAGCGGGTGGGTGAACCGACGATCATACGCCGCGGCGCGCCGGCGTGCAGCGCGCGCGGGGTGTTAGCAGCAGACGCGCGTGGCTGCTTGCTTGCGCGGGGATGCGGGATCGCTACACTGAAATCGTAAGGGTCTGATGGTCGTGTGACAGCAAGCGGCAGCGAGGTTGGTATGACGACGGCGATGGTGAAACAGGAACTGGCGGTGGCGTCCTTCAGCACGGTGTACGACCTCGAGCAGGTCGAGACGGCGCTGAGTGACCTGAACGAGAGCGCGAGCGACGCACTGCGCGCCACCTACGAGAGGATGCTCAAGACGGGCAATCTGCGCTTCTGCGTGAAGCCGAACCGGATGCCGTCGTTCGACGCGCTCGGCGAGGCATTGCCCAATTTCGCCGAGCCGCTCGACGACGTGCGCAAGCAGGTCGCGCTGTGCCTCGAAACGGACGACCGGCTCGAACTGATGCCGATCCTGCTGCTCGGGCCCCCGGGCATCGGCAAGACGCACTTTGCGAAGGCGCTCGCGCAACTGCTCGGCACCGCGTACCACTACGTGCCGATGAGTTCGCTGACGGCCGGCTGGATCCTGTCGGGCGCGTCGTCGCAGTGGAAGAACGCGAAGCCCGGCAAGGTGTTCGATGCACTCGTGAACGGCAGCTACGCGAACCCGGTGATCGCGGTCGACGAGATCGACAAGGCCGGCAGCGATGCGCAATATGATCCGCTCGGCGCGCTGTACGCGTTGCTCGAGCACGACACCGCGCGCGCGTTCATCGACGAGTTCGCGGAAGTGCCGATCGATGCGGGCAACGTGATCTGGATCGCGACCGCGAACGAGGCGCACGCGATTCCGGAGCCGCTGCTCAACCGGATGAGCGTGTACGAGATCGAGCCGCCCGATGCGGCCGGCGCGCGCCGGATTGCGCAGACGATCTACGACGAGATCCGCACGTCGCATGCGTGGGGGCGGCGCTTCCCGGATACCCTCGGCGACGACGCGCTCGACGTGCTGGCCGCGACCCCGCCGCGCACGATGCGCCGTGCGCTGTTGCACGCATTCGGCGCCGCGCGGCTCGACGGCCGCGATGCGATCGGGCCGCGCGACATCCGGGCCGACGAGGGCGCCGCGAAGCGCCGGCCAATCGGCTTCTGACCCGGCGGCGCGCGCACGGCGGCGGCATGCGCGCGCCGTGCCGCGCCGTGTGTCGTGCCGTGTGTCGACCGTCATGCACGGTGTCGTCACGATACGCTGCACGACCTTCGGCAAGCGGGTGAACCGGGACGTACAATTCTCTTCTCTCCCCTCGACGCGCTAGCGGCGCGAAACGTCATGGAGCAGATGGATTGTGTCGTGATCGGCGCGGGCGTCGTCGGTCTGGCGATTGCGCGCGAACTGGCCGCGCGCGGGCGTGAAACGCTCGTGCTCGAGGCCGCCGATGCGATCGGCACGGGTACGAGTTCGCGCAACAGCGAAGTGATCCATGCGGGGCTCTACTATCCGCGCGGGTCGCTGAAGGCGATGTCGTGCGTGCACGGGCGCGACCTGCTGTACGAATTCTGCGAGACGCATCACGTGCCGCACCGGCGCGCCGGCAAGCTGCTCGTCGCGACGACCGCCGCGCAGGTGAAGCAGCTGAAGGCGATCGCCGCACGCGCGACCGAAAACGGCGTGCTCGACCTGATGCCGCTCACGCGCGCCGACGCGCAGACGCTCGAGCCCGCGCTCGAATGCGTCGAGGCGCTGTTCTCGCCGTCCACCGGCATCGTCGACAGCCACCAGCTGATGCTCGCGCTGCTCGGCGACGCGGAACGCGACGGCGCCGTGTGCGCGCTGAAATCCCCGGTCGAGTCGATCGACGTGCTGCGCGGCGGGCGCTTCGTCGTGCGCACGGGCGGCGACGCGCCGACCGAGATCGAGGCCGCCTGCGTGATCAACAGCGCGGGCCTCGGCGCGCAGGCGCTGGCGCGTCGCACGCGCGGCCTCGACCCGCGCTGGGTGCCGCCGCTCTACCTCGCGCGCGGCAACTACTTCAGCCTGTCAGGGCGCGCACCGTTCTCGCACCTGATCTACCCGATGCCCGACCGCGCGGGGCTCGGCGTGCACCTGACGCTCGATCTCGGCGGGCAGGCGCGCTTCGGCCCGGACGTCGAATGGGTCGATGCGCTGCGCTACGAAGTCGATCCCGCGCGCGCGACCGCGTTCTACGCGTCGATTCGCGCGTTCTGGCCGGACTTGCCCGACGACGCGCTGCAGCCGGCGTACGCGGGCATCCGGCCGAAGGTCGCGGGGCCCGGCGAGCCGCCGGCCGATTTCATCGTGCAGGGCGCCGCACAGCATGGCGTGCGCGGGCTCGTGAACCTGTTCGGCATCGAGTCGCCGGGGCTGACCGCGTCGCTCGCACTCGCGCAGCGCGTGGGCGAGATGGCGGCTTATCGTTGAATCGGGGGGGCGGCGACGCCGTGACGGCTGTGTGAAATTCCTTATCTCCGGCATTTCGGCGCGCACGTTTTGTCGCTTGAGCGTTATTCTGTCGAACGGCTGTCGCCAGAACAGCTTTCAAACCGATAACGTTGGAGCGAGTCCCCCATGAAAACATCCCGTCGGAGTTTCCTGATTACGAGCATTGGCGCGGTGTCCGCGCTGGCGCTGTCGCGCGAAGCGCTGGCTGATGCGCCGATGCTGTCGGAAACCGATCCGACCGCCGTGGCGCTCGGCTACAAGGCCGATGCCACCAAGGTCGACAAGACGAAGTACCCGAAGTACGCAGCGGGCCAGGATTGTGCGGCCTGCATGCTGTACCAGGGCAAGAAGGGCTCGGCCTCGGGCCCGTGCGGCGCCTTCCCCGGCAAGCAGGTGTCGGCGAAGGGCTGGTGCAGCGCCTTCTCGAAGATGGGTTGAGGCCCGTGCGGCATCGTGCGATGCCGCATTGTGGCGAAAACCGCAAAACGCCCGCCGTCGAAAGATGGCGGGCGTTTTTTATTGCTTGAAAACGGTTCCGTCGCTTTCTACACTCGCTGCAAACCAACGCGCCGCGGGCACCCCGCGCGCCGCGCCGCCCAACACGGCGAACTGACGAGGACGAGGCACGCATGGCGACGATTGCGAATTCAACGAAAACGATCCGGCCCGAGCGTGCGCTGAACCGGCGCGCAGTCGCGGCCGCCGTGATCGGCAATGCGCTCGAGTGGTACGACTTCACGGTGTTCGGCTTCATGACGGTCGTGATCGCCGAGCTGTTTTTCCCGACCTCCAGCGAATACTCGTCGCTGCTGCTGACCACCGCGACGTTCGGCGTCGCGTTCTTCATGCGCCCGATCGGCGGCATCGTGTTCGGGCTGTACGCGGATCGCGCCGGCCGAAAGGCCGCGCTGTCGCTCGTGATCCTGCTGATGACGGCCGGCATCTTCCTGCTCGCGGTCGCGCCGCCCTATGCGGCGATCGGCATCGGCGGCCCGCTCCTGATCGTGCTCGGCCGGCTGCTGCAGGGCTTCTCCGCGGGCGGCGAATTCGGCAGCGCGACGGCGCTGCTGATCGAGGCCGCACCGTTCTCGAAACGCGGCTTCTACGGCAGCTGGCAGATGGCGAGCCAGGCGGCCGCGCTGCTGATCGGCGCGCTCGTCGGCGCGGCCATCACGCGCGGGCTGTCGCACGATGCGCTGCGCAGCTGGGGCTGGCGCGTGCCGTTCATCCTCGGGCTCGTGATCGGCCCGATCGGCTTCTACATCCGCCGCCATCTCGCCGATTCCGAAGCGTTCCTCCATGCGCAGCAGAACGCGCGCCGCGCGACGCTTCGCGACGTGTTCACGCGCCACCCGCGCGAGGTGCTGTGCGGGCTCGGCTCGGTGATCGCGCTGACGGTGACGATCTACGTGCTGATCAGCTATCTGCCGACCTTCGCGGTGAAGCAGCTGAAGCTGCCCTACGCGGAATCGTTCTACGCGGTGATCGTCGGCAACCTGCTGCTGATGGTGCTGTCGCCGATCGCAGGCGCGTGGTCGGACCGCATCGGCCGCAAGGGGCTGTCGCTGTGGTCGCTGGCGCTGACGCTCGTGCTGATGTATCCGCTGTTCGCGTGGCTCGACGCCGCGCCGAGCATCGCGCGGCTGATCGCGGTGCAGGCCGTGCTGTCGGTCACGCTCGCGGGCTACTACGGGCCGTTCGGCGCGATGATCGCCGAGCTGTTCCCGGCCAACGTGCGCTCGACCGGGTTGTCGATCGCGTACAACGTCGCGGTGATGCTGTTCGGCGGCTTCGGACAGTTCATCGTCACGTGGCTGATCAAGGTCACGGGCACGCCGCTCGCGCCGACCTACTATGTGATGGCCGGGATTGCGCTGTCGATCGTCGCGGTCGCGTTCGTGCCCGCGCGCAGCGCCGACCTCGATGCACCCGCGTGACGACATGACGATTTGAAGACGGTCATCGGATCGTTTCGCAAAACGCAATGATGTGCTGCAGAACTCGGGAAAACGGTGCGCCGCCCCTTCGTGTTCGCGCCCGATTTGTTTAGTCATCGAACGAAACTTGCGTGCGATGAACGGAATTGTCGCTCGCGCGCGTTATCGCATTTTTTTACCCCCACTAAACATCGGCAAAAACCCGGCGAGGCATATAGAAGAGTTTTTTCTCCAGCTTGTTGCCACATCGTTAGCTCAAGTAATATCCGCGTACACCGGCCCCTGGCGGGTCGGTTCCGATCTGGAGACCTGGAGGAAACATGGAATACAACCGTCTGTTGCACACCCTGCGTGTTACCGCCATTGCAGGCGTGGCAGCGGCATCGTTCGGCGTCGCGGGCTCTGCATTCGCACAGATCCCGAACAAGACTCTCGTCTACTGCTCAGAAGGCAGCCCGGCGGGTTTTGATTCCGCGCAATTTACGACCGGCGTCGATTTCACCGCCGCCACGTTCACCGTCTACAACCGCCTCGTCGAATTCGAGCGCGGCGGCACGAAGGTCGAGCCGGGCCTCGCCGAGAAGTGGGATGTGTCGTCGGACGGCAAGGTGTACACGTTCCACCTGCGCCACGGCGTGAAGTTCCACACGACCGACTTCTTCAAGCCGACGCGTGAATTCAACGCGGACGACGTGCTGTTCACGTTCCAGCGCATGCTCGACCCGAACCAGGCGTTCCGCAAGGCGTACCCGGTGTCGTTCCCGTACTTCACCGACATGGGCCTCGACAAGCTGATCACGAAGGTCGAGAAGGTCGATCCGTACACCGTGAAGTTCACGCTCGCCGAGCCGAATGCGCCGTTCATCCAGAACATGGCGATGGAATTCGCATCGATCCTGTCGGCCGAATACGGCGACCAGCTGATGAAGGCCGGCAAGGCCGCCGACATCAACCAGAAACCGATCGGCACGGGCCCGTTCATCTTCCGCAGCTACACGAAGGATGCGACGATCCGATTCGACGGCAATCCTGATTACTGGAAGAAGGGCGAAGTGAAGATCTCGAAGCTGATCTTCTCGATCACGCCCGATCCGGGCGTGCGCGTGCAGAAGATCAAGCGCAACGAATGCCAGGTGATGAGCTATCCGCGTCCGGCCGACATCGCGACGCTGAAGGCCGATGCCGGCGTCGACATGCCGTCGCAGGCAGGCTTCAACCTCGGCTATCTCGCGTACAACGTCGAGCACAAGCCGGTCGACAAGCTCGAGGTGCGTCAGGCACTCGACATGGCGATCAACAAGAAGGCGATCCTCGAGTCCGTCTACCAGGGCGCAGGCCAGGCTGCTTCCGCGCCGATGCCGCCGACCCAATGGTCGTACGACAAGAACCTGAAGATGGCGCCGAACGACACCGCGAAGGCGAAGGCGCTGCTCGCGAAGGCCGGCTATCCGAACGGTTTCGACATCACGCTGTGGGCGATGCCGGTGCAGCGCGCGTACAACCCGAACGCCCGCCTGATGGCCGAGATGATCCAGGCCGACTGGGCGAAGATCGGCGTGAAGGCGAAGATTGTCACGTACGAGTGGGGCGAGTACATCAAGCGCGCGCACGCGGGCGAGCAGGACACGATGCTGATCGGCTGGACGGGCGACAACGGCGATCCGGACAACTGGCTCGGCACGCTGCTCGGCTGCGAAGCGATCAAGGGCAACAACTTCTCGCACTGGTGCTACAAGCCGTTCGACGAGCTGATCCAGAAGGGTCGCACGACGACGGGCCAGGACGCGCGGACGAAGCTCTACACGCAGGCTCAGCAGATCTTCGCGCAACAGCTGCCGTTCTCGCCGATCGCGAACTCGACGGTCTACCAGCCGGTGCGCAAGAACGTGGCCGACATGCGTATCGAGCCGCTCGGCTATGTCCGCTTCGACGGTGTTAGCGTGAAGTAACACGCCCGGCGTAAGCTGTCGCGAAGACCGGCTAATTCATCCGGCGGCGGGAGGCCAAAAGCTTCCCGTCGCCGGTCGCACATTTCCCACAAGAAAATACGAGACGCATCATGTTCACATTCGTGTTGCGCCGCGTGGGCATGGTGATCCCGACTTTCATCGGCATCACCATCCTGGCGTTTGCGCTGATTCACCTGATACCGGGCGACCCCATCGAAGTGATGATGGGCGAGCGCGGCGTCGATCCCGCCATGCATGCAGAGGCGATGAAACGCCTCGGGCTCGACCAGCCGCTGCCCATGCAGTACCTCCACTACATCGGCCGGGCGCTGCATGGCGACCTCGGCACGTCGATCATCACCAACACGAGCGTCGCGGGCGAGTTCTTCGCGCGCTTCCCGGCGACCGTCGAACTGTCGCTGTGCGCGCTCGTGTTCGCGCTCGCGGTCGGGCTGCCGGCCGGCGTGATCGCGGCGTTGCGGCGCGGCTCGGTCGTCGACCATGGCGTGATGGGCACCGCGCTCACCGGCTACTCGATGCCGATCTTCTGGTGGGGGCTGATCCTCATCATGGTGTTTTCGTCGTACCTCGGCTGGACGCCCGTGTCGGGGCGCATCGCCGTCGAATACGACTTCCCGCACCCGACGGGCTTCATGCTGATCGACGCGCTGCTCGCGCCCGATGAAGGCTCGTTCAAGTCGGCGGTCAGCCACCTGATCCTGCCCGCGATCGTGCTCGGCACGATCCCGCTCGCGGTGATCGCGCGGATGACGCGTTCGTCGATGCTCGAAGTGCTGCGCGAGGACTACATCCGCACCGCACGCGCGAAGGGGCTGTCGCCCGCGCGCGTGGTCGTCGTGCATGCGCTGCGCAATGCGCTGATCCCGGTCGTCACCGTGATCGGCCTGCAGATCGGCACGCTGCTCGCGGGCGCCGTGCTGACCGAGACGCTCTTTTCGTGGCCCGGTGTCGGCAAGTGGCTGATCGATGCGATCGGCCGCCGCGACTATCCGGTCGTCCAGGGCGGCATCCTGTTGATCGCGACGCTCGTCATCGTCGTGAACCTGGTCGTCGACCTGCTGTACGGCGTGCTGAATCCGCGCATCCGCCACACGAGGTAATCCCATGAGCAATCTGCAAAATACCTTGCCGACCGAATCCGCGCCGGCCGGCGGCCGTGCGCTCGCGCTGCGCGAGTTCTGGGCCAACTTCTCGCGCAACCGCGGTGCGGTCGGCGCCGGCATTGTCGTGATCGTGCTGATTCTGGTCGCGCTGCTCGCCCCGCTGCTCGCGCCGCACAACCCGGCCGAGCAATACCGCGATTTCGTGAAGATCCCGCCCGCCTGGCTCGACGGCGGCAACTGGAAATTCATCCTCGGCACCGACGAAGCGGGCCGCGACATTCTTTCGCGCCTGATGTACGGCGCACGGATGTCGTTCTGGATCGGCTTCGTGTCGGTCGTGCTCGCGCTGATCCCCGGCATCGTGCTCGGGCTCGTCGCCGCGTTCTTCCAGAAATGGGCCGACACGCCGGTGATGCGCATCATGGACGTGCTGCTCGCGCTGCCGTCGCTGCTGCTCGCGGTCGCGGTCGTCGCGATCATCGGCCCGGGCCTCACCAACACGATGCTCGCGATCGCGATCGTCGCGCTGCCGGCCTATGTGCGCCTCACGCGTGCATCGGCGCTCGGCGAACTGCAGAAGGAGTACGTGACGGCGTCGCGCGTGGCCGGTGCCGGCACGCTGCGCCTGATGTTCTCGCAGGTGCTGCCGAACTGCACGGCGCCGCTGATCGTGCAGGCGACGCTCGGCTTCTCGTCGGCAATCCTCGACGCGGCCGCGCTCGGCTTCCTCGGCCTCGGCGTGCAACCGCCGACCGCCGAGTGGGGCGCGATGCTGGCCTCCGCGCGTGACTACATCGACAACGCATGGTGGATCGTGACGATGCCGGGCCTGTCGATCCTGATTTCGGTGCTCGCGATCAACCTGCTCGGCGACGGGCTGCGCGACGCGCTCGATCCCAAGCTGAAACGGATGGCGTGACATGACACAAATGACACAAGATCTTCTGACCATCCGCAATCTCGCGGTGAACTTCAATGGCCTGCCCGCGGTCGACCGGATCAACCTGTCGATCGCGCCGGGCGAGGTGGTGGGCGTCGTCGGCGAATCGGGCTCGGGCAAGAGCGTGACGATGATGGCGCTGATGGGCCTGATCGACGCACCGGGCAAGGTGACGGCCGATGAAGTCACGTTCAACGGCGTCGACTTGCTGAAAGCATCGCCGAAGGCGCGCCGCAAGATCGTTGGCAAGGACATCGCGATGGTGTTCCAGGATGCGCTGACGAGCCTGAACCCGAGCTACACGGTCGGCTACCAGATCAAGGAGGTGCTGAAGCTGCACGAAGGGCTGCGCGGCGACGCGCTGCACCGGCGCGCGCTCGAACTGCTCGACCAGGTCGGCATTCCCGACGCGAAGAACCGCATCGCGTCGTTCCCGCACCAGATGTCGGGCGGGATGAACCAGCGCGTGATGATCGCGATGGCGGTTGCGTGCAACCCGAAGCTGCTGATCGCCGACGAGCCGACCACCGCGCTCGACGTGACGATCCAGGCGCAGATCATGGATCTGCTCGTGAAGCTGCAGAAGGAGCGCGGGATGGCGCTCGTGCTGATCTCGCACGACCTGGCCGTGGTGTCGGAAGTCGCGCAGCGCGTCGCGGTGATGTATGCGGGCGAGGTGATCGAGACCAACCGCGTGCCCGACATCTTCCGCGCGCCGCATCATCCGTACACCGAAGCGCTGCTCGCGGCGATTCCCGAGCACAATAAGGGGGCGCGTCGCCTTGCCGCATTGCCGGGCATGGTACCGGGCCGCGATGATCGCCCGTCCGGGTGCCTGTTCGCGCCGCGCTGCAAGTACGTCGTCGACGACTGCCGCAAGGCGCGGCCGGCGCTCGACACGCTGGTGTCCGGCAACGATGCGATGCGCGCACGCTGCATCAAGCCGCTCAACGTTTCCAACCTCGACCTGACGGGAGGTGCACGATGAATGCAGTCAATCAAGCGCGTGCCACTTCGCACGACGAGGACGCCGTACTGGTGGCCGACGGCCTCGCGAAGCACTATTCGGTGAAGCGCGGGATGTTCGGGCAGGGCACGGTGAAGGCGCTGAACGGCGTGTCGTTTTCGCTGAAGCGCGGCAAGACGCTCGCCGTCGTCGGCGAATCGGGCTGCGGGAAGTCGACGCTCGCGCGCCAGCTGACGATGATCGAGACGCCCACGTCGGGCAGCCTGACGATCGACGGCAAGAACGTCGCCGGCGCAAGCCGCGAGACGGTCGCCGACCTGCGCCGCCGCGTGCAGATGGTGTTCCAGAACCCGTTCGCGTCGCTGAACCCGCGCAAGACCGTCGAGCAGACGCTCTCCGAGCCGCTCGAGATCAACGCGAACCTGACGGCCGCCGAACGCGCGCAGCGCATCGCGCAGATCATGCGCACGGTCGGCCTGCGGCCCGAGCACGCGAAGCGCTATCCGCACATGTTCTCGGGCGGCCAGCGCCAGCGCGTCGCGATTGCGCGTGCGATGATCCTCGATCCGCGCATCGTCGTCGCCGACGAGCCGGTGTCCGCGCTCGACGTGTCGATCCAGGCGCAGATCCTGAACCTGTTCATGGATCTGCAGGAGCAGTTCAAGACCAGCTACGTGTTCATCTCGCACAACCTCGCGGTGGTCGAGCACGTCGCGGACGACGTGATGGTGATGTATTTCGGCAGCGTCGCCGAGCTCGGCGACAAGGCGACGATCTACGCACGGCCGCGCCATCCGTACACGCGCGCGCTGATGTCGGCGACGCCGGCGATCTTCGAGGAGGACCGCCGCGTGCAGATCAAGCTGCAGGGCGAACTGCCGTCGCCGCTCAATCCGCCGTCGGGCTGCGCGTTCCACCAGCGCTGCCCGTATGCGGTCGAGCGCTGCCGGGCGGAGGAGCCGCAGCTGCGTGAGGTCGACGGCCGGCGCGTGGCCTGCCATCGGGCCGAGGAGGTAGGGGAGGCGAATGCCTGAAGCGTTGGCGGCGCGCGCGTCCGGCGTGCGCCGTGCGGGGGCAAGCAGCGCGCGCGTGATGCGCGCGTACCGCTACGCGCGGCGCTGGAGCGTGCGTACCGTCACGGGCGCGGCGCTGGCCGGCGCGTGCGTGGCGGCCAGCCTCGTGGTTCCCGTCGAAACCGCGCGCGCCGAAGGGCGCGCGCCGGCCACTTCACCGATCCATCCATCGCAAGTCCCGCCGCCCGGCATGAGCCTGCCGGGCTTCCACGCCCCCGCCGTGTCGGACGGCACGGTATCGCGTGGCACCGTGCGCGTGCAGCCCGCGCGCATGCCGTTCTACGTCGCGACCAAGGGCAAGGTCACGCTGTACGTGCTCGGCACGCTGCACACGGGCGATCCGTCCGATTACCCGAGCGCGCAGCCGTTCCGGCCGCGCATCCTCGCGGCGCTCGCCGCGTCGCCGACGCTCGCGCTCGAGCTGTCGCCCGACGACCTGCTCGAATCGCAGGACGACGTGTCGAAGTACGGCGTCTGCCGCTACCCGTGCCTGCAGCGCCTGCTGCCGGAGCCGCTGTGGCAGCGGCTCGCGGCGCGGCTGCGCGGCAATCCGGCCGCGCTCGCCGAGATCCGCAAGATGCGGCCGTGGCTCGCGGCGCTCGTCGTCGAGACCTACGATTCGCTGTCGGCCGGCCTGCAGACCGAGTACGGCACCGAGGCGCAGCTGCAGAACGTGTTCCTGAAGAAGAAGGGCGGCCGCGTGATCGGGCTCGAGACGCTCGCCGAACAGATGCGCGCGTTCACCGGGCTGACGCTGGCCGAGCAGCGCGAGATGCTCGCGCAGGACATGGTGCAGACGCCCGCGCAGAACGCCGACGACATCAAGTCGCTGCACCGGCTGTGGCGAATTGGCGACGCCGATGCGATCTCGGCATGGGCGGTCGCGAAGAGCGAACGACTCGCGCGGTCGAAGGCGTTGTCGGCGTCGATCGACAACAAGATCGTGTACGAGCGCAACCGCCGCTTCGTTGCACGGATGACGGCAATCGCCGCACCGAACCGGCCGCTGTTCGTCGCGATCGGCGCGCTGCATCTGGGCGGCCCGCGCGGCGTGCTCGAATTGTTGCGTCAACAAGGTTACAGCGTCGACGCGAACTGAACGTCGCCGTCGCGCCCGAACCGATCCTCCCCTGTTTGATCGACGTCGCGCGACCGGCGTCAAACGCTTGTATGGGCACGCTATTCGATAAGGAAAACCCTCGATTCGTCGGAAAATAGCGTTTCAAACGATTGACATCCCGATCTGCCAATATCTATTCTTCATTCCACAAGTTGAAAAAATGAAAAGAATAGAAAAAGTTCTACGGGGTAGCAGAAAATAAAGCGCGGGGTTAGCGCGTTGCCGGCACGTGATGTACGTGCCGGCCGCGGAAGTGTCTGCATGTACGGCGGGGCCAATCATCGTCGGACAACAACAAGGCATGCAGGCCGACTTGCGGGATAAGCAGCGTTCCGTCGTCCCACCGGGGAAAGGCAGTAATCGGGCGGCGGCGGACGTTTTTTAATCCGGAAGATTTTTCCGGTCACCGTCGCAAGACGGTTTCGGGGGGCGAGAATCGACAGACGGCGAAGCCGCAGCGATTGCGCCAACGGAAAAGCGCCACGAGGGCGCTTTTTTCTTTTGTGCGACGGATTATTGTGCGCTCGCGCGCGATGGCCGGATCCGGATCAGGCGCGTTCGTCGGCCTGCAGCAGGCCGGGCGCGACCACGTCGACACCCACCGCTTCGAGCGCGGCGCGAATCCGTTTCGCGAACGCCAGCGCATGCGGCCCGTCGCCGTGCAGGCAGACGGTCTGCGCATTGAGCATCACCCATTCGCCGCCGATCGCGCGGACTTGCCGGCTGCGCACCATGTCCAGCGTGCGCGCGATCATCGTGTCCTCGTCGTCGACGAGCGCGCCGGGCTGGTTGCGCGGCACGAGCGAGCCGTCCGCGCGGTAGCCGCGATCGGCGAACACTTCTTCCACCGCAGCGAGCCCCGCGTGCCGCGCGGCCGCGACGAACACGCTGTTCGCGAGCCCGAACACCGCGAGCGACGGATCGAAATCGCGGACCGCGGACACCACCGCATCGGCGATCATCGGGTCGCGCGCGGCCTGGTTGTACAGCGCGCCGTGCGGCTTCACGTGCGCGATGCGCCCGCCCTCGGCCTGCGCGATCGCCGACAGCGCGCCGAGCTGGTACAGCACGCCCGCATAGATGTCGCCGGCCGGCAGCTGCATTTCCTTGCGGCCGAAATTCTCCGGATCGTGAAAGCTCGGATGCGCGCCGATCGCCACGCCTTTCTGCACGGCCCAGCGCACGCAGTCGCGCATTGCGTTCGCACCGCCCGCATGCCACCCGCATGCGATGTTCGCGGACGTCACGAGGTCGAGCAGCGCCTCGTCCGAACCGCATCCTTCGCCGAGATCGGCATTCAGATCGATTTCCATGATGTTCCTCGTCCACTGATTGCGTGGCCCGTCTTCGTTACTGCTACTGCCTGCGGTACCGCTACCGCCATTGTCACGCCGCGCGCGATTCGGCGCGGCGGCGCGCTTCCTCGCGCATGTCGATCGCCACGTCGATCTGCCGCAGATAGGCACGTTCTGCGGTCAGGGCGGCGCGCGCGGCGTCGGGTGTCGTGCGCACGAAGCGGATCGGCAGGTTGAGCCGCGCCTGCGCGAGTTTCCACAGGTCCGCACGGATCACCGTGCCGATCTTCGGGTAGCCGCCGGTGGTCTGCGCGTCGTGCATCAGCACGATCGGCTGGCCGTTCGGCGGCACCTGGATCGTGCCGGGCAGCACCGCGTGCGACAGCAGCTCGGCCGGCCGCTCGCGCATGAGCTCGGCGCCGGCTAGCCGATAGCCCATACGATTGCTGTTCGCCGTGACAAGCCATTCCTCATCCCAGAATGCCTGCTGCGAATCGGCGGCGAACGATGCGTAGTCGGGGCCCGGCAGCACGCGCACGGGCATGGCCCACGGCGCATGCGCGGGGCGGTGGCGGCGCGGCGGTTCGTCGACGCGCACGAACGCGCACCACGCCGGCGCCTTTACGCCGAATTCGGGCGCATCGGCCGCGAGGCAACCCATCCCGGCCGGAAGCACGCCGACCGGGAGGCGATCGCCGTCGCGCAGCGCGCGGCCGCCGAGGCCGCCGAAGCGCGATGCGAGATCGGTGCTGCGCGAGCCGAGCATCGGCAGCACGTCGATGCCGCCCGCGATGCACAGGTAGCCGCGCATCCCGCGTTTCGCGGCCGGCAGCACGAGCGTCTGCCCGGCCTCGACCGGCAGGCTCCACCATGAATATACGCGCCGGCCGTCGAGTGTTGCACCGAACTCGGTGCCGGTGATCGCGATGCGGGTGGCGCGCGGGAAGCGGAAGGCGGCCGGGCCGATCGTGATCTCGACGGCCGCCGCATCGGGGCGGTTGCCGACCAGCCGGTTGCCGACCTCGAGCGCGAGGCCGTCGAGCGCGCCGCCCTGCGCGACGCCGAGATGGCGCGCGCCGCGGCGCCCGAGATCCTGCACGGTCGACAGCGGGCCGGCCCGCACCACCTCGATGGTGCCCGGTGCGTTGCTCTGGGTCATCGTGCGTCGACTCCGGCAATGGTGAAGCGCACGCGGTCGCCGGGCAGCAGCAGCGTCGGCTGCGGCCGCGCCGGATCGAACAGCACGTGCGACGTGCGGCCGATCAGTTGCCAGCCGCCGGGCGACGTGGCCGGGTAGATGCCCGTCTGTGCGCCGCCGATGCCGACCGAGCCGGCCGGCACCTCGAGGCGCGGCGCCGCTCGGCGCGGCGTGTGCAGTGCGGCGTCGAGCCCGCCGAGATACGCGAAGCCCGGCTGGAAGCCGACGAAGAATACGACGTAGGCGCCGGCCGCGTGGCGTGCGACGACCTCGTCGGCCGACAGGCCGGTATGCGCGGCGACAGCCGGAAGATCGGGGCCGGCGGTGCCGCCGTACTCGACCGGGATCTCGACCTCGCGGCCGTCCGCGTGCTCGACGTCGGCGGTTTCCCACGCGTCGCGCAGCGCCGGCGTGAGCGACTCGGCCGTCGTGGCGAGCGCGTCGAATACGATCGTCAGATTGTTCATGCCGGGCACGACGTCGATCACGTCGGGCCACGTGCGCGCGGCCTCGGCAACGGCCCAGACGCGGCGCTGGCAATCGAGCGTGGCGGGCGGCGGCACCTCGCAGACGAGGGCGGCATCGCCGAGCGGATAAATGCGGGGTTGCGTCATCGGACTGGCACGGTTCGGACGGCAATGTTAGCGCACATTGTCAATAAAATATCGACAACTTCCCAATAAGCGTTTTCGCCTAGCTCGTATGTCGGGGCTTCTGGCGTACACTCGGCACACCCTGTCATCCGGCTTGCGCCGCCTTTCCATGAAGCGTCCTGCGACCAAGATCGTGTCATCCGAACACCTCGTTTCCGATTCGAGCGCGGAGCTGTCGGAGCTCGAATACGGGCTCATCATGGCAGGCAACGCGTTCAACCGGTGGATGGTGCGCTGCATGTCGGCGGCCGGCGCGAAGGACATGACGGCGGTCGAGGTGTCGCTGCTGCATCACGTCAGCCATCGCGAACGCAAGAAGAAGCTCGCCGACATCTGCTTCGTGCTCAATATCGAGGATACGCACGTCGCGACCTATGCGCTCAAAAAACTGATCGCCCGCGGCTATGTGAAGAGCGAGAAGAACGGCAAGGAAGTGTTCTTCTTCGCGACCGACGCCGGCCGTGACCTGTGCCAGAAGTATCGCGAGGTGCGCGAGCACTGCCTGATCGAGACGCTGAAGGACAGCGGGCTCACCAACGAGCAGATCGGCGACGCGGCGCAGTTGCTGCGCCACGCGTCGGGCCTGTACGACACGGCCGCGCGCGCGGCCGCGTCGCTGTAAACGGTTGCGGCAAGGAAGGCGCGCGGCGTTGCGCTGACGGGCGTGCGACGACGGGCGCGGCGCCGCCCGCCGCTTCATCCGGCGGCCGGGTAGAGCGCGCCGTCGGTCACGATCCAGTGCAGCGAGAGATCGTGTGCTTCGGCCGGCAGCGCATCGACGCGGCACGCTTCATAGGCGATACCGACCGTCACGGGCGGCGCGCTGCCCGGCCACGCGGCGAGCGTGCGGTCGTAGTAGCCGCCGCCGTAGCCGAGCCGGTAGCGCTGCAGATCGAATCCCACACAGGGAATCAGCAACAGGTCGGGCACGACGACGATTCCCGACGCCGGCTCCGGAATCCGGTGATGACCTTCGCGCATCGGCGTGTGCGTATCCCACGCATGGAACTCGAGCGGCGTGTGCCGCTCGTCGATCACGGGCAGCGCGGCCTGCCGGCCGGCACCGGCCGCGCACCAGCCGAGCACCGCGTCGCGCGCATCGAATTCGCCCGGCAGCGGCCAGTAGAACCCGACCGTGCGCGGGGCGAGCCGATCCAGCAGCGTGCGCAGCCGCGCGTCGAGCGCGGCGTTCGCGGCGGGTTGCGACGCGGCGTCGCGCCGCGCGCCGGACAGCGTTTTGCGTAGCGCAACCTTCGGGTTTGGCACAGGGTTGCGTGCTATGCTTTCGCTCACTTCGCGCTCCATTCAAAACGATGTCGAACAGCCTTTTCCGAGTATATCGCGCGGTCGCGCTGACGCTTTCGGCCACCGCGCTCGTCGCGGGCACGGCCGCGTGCGCCGCACCGAACGACGATACGGTCTCCGGGGACGACCAGACCTTCGTGCAGCTTCGTGAAGCCGCACGCCGCAACGACGCCGCGAAAGCCGCGCAGCTCGCGTCGATGATCCCGAATTATCCGGTCCCGTCCTACGTCGAGTATTTCCAGATCAAGCCGCAGCTGTTCGATTCGACGGGCCGCGCGCGCGTGGACGCGCCGGACGCGCCCGTGCAGTCGTTCCTGCAGCGCTACGACGGCCAGGCGATCGCCGACCGCCTGCGCAACGACTATCTGCTCGTGCTCGGCGCGCGCCACGACTGGCGCAACTTCGACGATCAATACAAGCGTTTCGTGCTCGACGACGACACGCAGGTGAAGTGCTACGCGCTCGAATCGCGCGCCTCGCGCGGCGAGAACGTCGCCGATGCGGCGCGTGCGCTGCTCGTCGAGCCGAAGAACTACGGCGACGCGTGCGTCGACCTGATCACCGCGCTGACGGTCAACCAGCAGTTCACGAGCGACGACGTGTGGCAGCAGGCGCGCCTCGCGTACGAGCAGAACTACACGACGCTCGGCGGCAAGATCGTCGACGCGCTCGGCCCGCGCCCGGTCGGTTTCGACCAGGCGACGAGCGCGCCGCCGCTGTACCTCGCGCGCGGCGTCGGTGCCGACGCGACGTCGCACCAGCTCGCATTGATTGCGCTCAGCCGCATGGCGCGCAACGATCCGGACGCCGCCGCCGGGATGCTGACGTCGGTCGCGCCGTCGCTGACCAAGCCGGAACAGGCGATCGCGTGGGGCGCGATCGGCTACCAGGGCGCGATCAAGCGCTCGCCGCTCGCGTCGGTCTGGTATGCGAAATCCGCGAACGCGCCGCTGTCGAACCCGGGCTACGAATGGCGCACGCGCGCCGCGCTGCTCGCCGGTAACTGGCCGATGGTGCGCTGGTCGATCGAGCAGATGCCGCCGTCGCTGCGCGACGATCCGGCGTGGATCTACTGGCATGCGCGCGCGCTCAAGCAGAGCGGCGACACGCTGCAGGCGAACCAGGAATTCGAGCAGGTCGCCGGCCAGTTCAACTTCTACGGGCAGCTCGCCGGCGAAGAGCTCGGCCAGCGTACGTCGATCCCGCCGCGCACGAAGGTGAGCGACGCCGAGATCGACGCGATGAGCAAGATTCCGGGCTTCGCGCTCGCGCAGCGCTTCTACGCGCTGAATCTGCGCCTCGAAGGCAACCGCGAATGGAATTGGCCGCTGCGCGGGATGACCGATCGCCAGCTGCTGGCCGCGGCCGAGTACGGCAAGCGCGTCGAGCTGCTCGACCGCACGGTCAACACGGCCGATCGCACGAAGGCCGAACACGATTTCACGCTGCGCTACCCGTCGCCGTACCGCAATATCGTCGAGCGCTACGCGCAATCGACGGGCCTCGACATCGAATGGGCGTACGGGCTGATCCGCCAGGAATCGCGCTTCATCACGAGCGCGCGTTCGTCGGTGGGCGCGGGCGGCCTGATGCAGCTGATGCCGGCCACCGCGCAGATGGTCGCGAAGAAGCTCGGCATGGGCACGATTTCGCGCGCGCAGATGCACGACATCGATACCAACATCCAGCTCGGCACCTGGTATCTGGCGGACATCTACAACAACTTCGACAGCTCGCCGGTGCTCGCCACGGCCGGCTACAACGCGGGCCCGGGCCGGCCGCGCCAGTGGCGCCAGGTGTTGACGCAGCCGGTCGAAGGCGCGATCTTCGCAGAAACGATTCCGTTCAACGAGACGCGCGACTACGTGAAGAACGTGCTGTCGAACACCGTCTACTACGCGGCGCTCTTCGAGGGCAAGCCGCAGTCGTTGAAGAAACGTCTAGGCATGATCTCGCCCTGATCCGCAATCTTCACACTGCCGCGCGAGACGCGGCAGTGTTCTTTTGAGGCTTCGAACATGGATCGCCAGACCGTCGCGCTGCTGGGCGGCACCGGCTTCATCGGCAGCCGGCTCGTCAATGCGCTGATCGAATCCGGCAAGCAGGTCCGGATCGGCACGCGCCGGCGCGACCACGCGCGTCACCTGCAGATGCTGCCGGTCGAAATCGTCGAGCTCGAAGGGCTCGACACGCGCACGCTCGCGCGCTTCGTCGCCGGTGCGCACGCGGCAATCAACCTCGTCGGCGTGTTGCACGGCGGCCGCGGCACGCCGTACGGGCCCGGCTTCGAGCGCGCACACGTCACGCTGCCGGCCGCGCTCGCGACCGCCTGCACCGAGGTGGGCGTGCAGCGCGTGCTGCACATGAGCGCGCTCGGCGCCGATTCGCGCGGCGCGAGCATGTACCAGCGCTCGAAGGGCGACGGCGAGGCCGCGCTGCATGCGATCGCGGCGACCGATTCGCTCGCGCTGACGATCTTCCGCCCGTCGGTCGTGTTCGGCCCCGGCGATGCGTTCCTCAATACGTTCGCGAACCTGCAGCGCACGGTGCCCGTGCTGCCGCTCGCGATGCCCGATGCGCGCTTCCAGCCGGTGTTCGTCGGCGACGTCGTACGCGCGTTCGTCAACACGCTCGATCTCGTGGGCGCACACGGCAAGACCTACGAACTCGGCGGCCCGACCGTCTACACGCTCGAGCAGCTGGTGCGCTATTGCGGCACGCTGGTCGGCCGGCAGGCACGCATCGTGCGGCTGCCCGACGCGCTCGCGCGGCTGCAGGCGCGCGTGTTCGAATGGTTGCCCGGCGAGCCCGTGCTCACGCGCGACAATCTCGCGACGATGTCGGTGCCGAACGTGCTGTCGGGGCCGCTCGCGCCGGAACTCGGGATCTCGCCCGCGAGTCTCGAAAGCATCGCGCCCGCGTATCTCGGCCATGCCGCGCAGCGCTCCCGGTTCGACTGGTTCCGTTCGCGCCGCTAGCGCTCGCGCGGGTTGCCGTCGTCCGGCCCCTTTCCTTTCCCCTTTTGCGTCTTCCGGAACCCCGTCATGAAACTCGTCATTGGAGACAAGAACTACTCGTCGTGGTCGATGCGTCCGTGGCTGCTGCTCGCGCATTTCGGCATCCCGTTCGACGAGATCGCGATCGAGCTGCGCCACGATGACACGGCCGCGCGCATCCTCGAGTATTCGCCGTCCGGCAAGGTGCCGTGCCTGGTCGACGACCACGGCGTCGCGATCTGGGATTCGCTCGCGATCGCCGAGACGCTCGCCGAGCGCTATCCGCAGTTCCCGATGTGGCCGGCCGATCCGCTCGAACGCGTGCATGCGCGCTGCGTCGCGGCCGAGATGCATTCGGGCTTCGGCGCGTTGCGCACGCAGATGGGCATGAACGTGCGTGCGTCGATGCCGGGGCGCGGCGCGACCCCCGAGGCGCTCGCCGATGTCGCGCGCATCGATGCGCTGTGGAGCGAGTGTCTCGAGGCGTCGGGCGGGCCGTTCCTGTTCGGCGAATTCGGGATCGCCGATGCGATGTATGCGCCCGTCGTGATGCGCTTCAACACGTACGCGCCCGGCCTGTCGCCGGAAGCGGCCGGCTATGCGGCCCGCGTGACGGCGCTGCCGGCCGTCCAGCGATGGATCGACGCCGCGCGCCGCGAAACGAACGTGATCGCCGAATACGAGCCCCGGCCATGAACATCTACGCAGTAGGCGGCGCCATCCGCGACGCATTGCTCGGCGTGCCCGTGCAGGACCGCGACTACGTGGTGGTGGGCGCGACCCCCGAGCAGATGGCCGCGCAGGGCTTCCGGCCGGTCGGCAAGGATTTCCCGGTATTCCTGCATCCGCGGACGCAGGAGGAATACGCGCTCGCGCGCACCGAGCGCAAGACGGCGGCCGGCTATCACGGCTTCCAGTTCCACTACGCGCCGGACGTGACGCTCGACGAGGATCTCGCGCGGCGCGACCTGACGATCAACGCGATGGCGCGCGAGGTGAATCCGGAGGGCGAGCTGGTCGGGCCCGTGATCGATCCGTTCGACGGGCAGGCCGACCTGCGCGCGCGCGTGTTCCGGCATGTGAGCGACGCGTTCGTCGAGGATCCGGTGCGGATCCTGCGCATCGCGCGCTTTGCCGCGCGGTTCGCAGATTTCACGGTCGCGGATGAAACGCTCGCGCTGATGCGGCGGATGGTCGACGCGGGCGAGGTCGACGCACTCGTTCCCGAACGCGTATGGCAGGAAATCGCGCGCGGGCTGATGGAGGCGAAGCCGTCGCGGATGTTCGCGGTGCTGCGCGACTGCGGCGCGCTCGCGCGCATCCTGCCCGAAGTCGATGCGCTGTGGGGCGTGCCGCAGCGCGCCGACTACCACCCGGAGGTCGACACGGGCGTGCACGTGATGATGGTCGTCGACTATGCGGCGAAGCAGGGCTATTCGCTGCCGGTGCGCTTCGCGGCGCTCACGCACGATCTCGGCAAGGCGACGACGCCGGCCGACGTGCTGCCGCGCCACGTCGGCCACGAGGGGCGCAGCGTCGACCTGCTCAAGCCGTTGTGCGAGCGGCTGCGCGTGCCGAACGAATGCCGCGATCTCGCGCTCGTGGTCGCACGCGAGCACGGCAACCTGCATCGCGTGATGGAGATGGGCGCGGCGGCATTGGTGCGGCTCTTCGAGCGCAGCGACGCGCTGCGCAAGCCGGCGCGTTTCGCCGAGATGCTGCAGGCGTGCGAATCGGATGCGCGCGGGCGGCTCGGGCTCGAAGCCCAGCCGTATCCGCAGGCCGAGCGGCTGCGCGTCGCGCTCGCGGCCGCGCGCAGCGTCGATGCCGGCGCGATCGCGCGCGGCATCGGCAACGATACGGAGAAGATCAAGGAAGCCGTGCATCGCGCACGGATCGAGGCCGTCGCGCAGGCGCTCGAGATCGGCGAATAGGGCCGACGGGAAGGGCGCGCATCGCGCGCCTCCCGCCCGACAACCGTTACGACTTCTTCTTGCGCACCGGCTTCGCGGCCGCCGGGCGTTTGCCGGCGGAGGCGCGCGGCTTGGTCGTGCCCTTCTTTTCTTTTCCTGCTGCGCTGGCGGGGCGTGCCGCGCCAGCGTCACGATCGCGCTCCGCCCGCTTGGGCGCCGGCA
>NZ_JAAGPM010000091.1:0-31625 GCF_017104865.1 Burkholderia sp. Ac-20349 | reverse complement strand
ACCATTTCTGGGAACGGATCCGTTCAGCGTCCAAAGTCAGGCTCGACGGTGCCGCGATCCCGAAGGCCGTCGAGGAAAAGGCCGGTGCGTTGCTCGGCGCACTCTATGAAGAAGCGTTGAAAGCGGCCGTGGTCGCCGCGTCCGACGATCCTGCGCAGGCCGGCGCGCTCGACAAGGCGGCGCTTGCCGATTCGCTGCGCACGGTGCTGCAGGATCCCGCATGGTCGCGGGCCGATTCGGACGTGCTGGTCGCGGCGCCCGCGCGCGTGGTCGCGTATCTCGGCGGCGGCGATGCGCAGCGCGCGAAATTGCGCGGCGCATACGATGCGGCGCTTGCGTGGCTGTCGACCGACGCCACGCTGTCGTCGATCGACCGGCTGATGGCGCTGCACGGCCGCGTGCTGCTCGCGCGCGGCGACGCGCACAAGGGCGCGCCGCTGACGGCGCCGGCGCTGGCCGATACCGCGCGCAAGCAGATCGCCGCATCGGTGCAGGGCGCCGCGAATGCCTACGAGCGGCAGGCGCTCGTCAGCGAAGGCGCGGACACGCTGACCGACGCGGGCCTGTACGACGAGTCGGAAGCGTTGCTGAAGGCCGAGTTGCCGCGTTCGTCCACCCCGTACTACTTCATGTCCGGGCTGGCCGCGAATGCGAAAGCGCGTGGCGACAAGGCCGCGGCGCTCGACTGGTACCGCAAGGCATACGACGCGGCGAGCGGACCGGCGACGAAGCTGCGCTGGGGTGCGACCTATTTTGCGAATGCGGTCGAACTGGCGCCGGACGATTCGGCGCGCATCGAAGGGATTGCCGCGAGCGTGCTCGCGCAGGCCGACAAGACCCGGGACGCGTTCTACGGTGCGAACCTGCGCGCGTTGACCAAGGTCGTCACGCAGCTGAACCGCTGGCGCGGCAGCGGCGCGCACGATGCATCGGTCAGGTCGATCGCGAAGCAGTTCGACGGCATCTGTGGGAAACTGCCCGCCGGCGATCCGCAGGCAAGCGCCTGCGTGCGCCTGATCCAGCCGGTCAAGGCATAGCATCCGGTGGCACTGTGTGAGCTTTCGGGATGCCGGCCGGCGCTTTTCCCGATACCAACGAGGCCACCGACACCATGCCCCATCTGACGCTCGAATATTCCGCGAACCTCGACGGGTTCGACGCCGGCGCGACCCTGCGCGCGCTCAATGCCGTACTGGCCGCGTCCGGCCATTTCGACGAGCTCGACATCAAGAGCCGCGCGCTGCGGTTCGATACCTTCGCGGTCGGCACGTCGCCGGCGCCGCGCGCGTTCGTCCATGCGAAGCTCGCGGTGCTGAGCGGCCGGACGACGGACGTCAAGCGCGAATTCTCGGAGCAGGTGCTGGCGGAACTGAAGCGGCACGTCGTCGCGCCGCCCGGCACGCACCTGCAACTGTGCGCGGAAATACTGGAGCTGGAGCGCGAGTCCTACGCGAAAGCGAGCATCGAGCCGCGCTGACCGGTGCGCGCTGCGCGGGCCGGGAACGCGGCGCTGACGCGAGCGCGTTTCACGGGTTCGAAACCCGACTATTGGCCCGTGGTGTACGCGCCGCGACGGCCGTATCCGGTGCCTGCGGCCTGCGGCGCGCCCTGTTGCCGGGCGATCTTCGCCTCGGCGGCCTGAATGCTGGCAGGGTAGAACCAGTCGCTCGGCTGAAAGCCGGCCTTTTTCAGCGCAACCACTTCTGAATGAACTTCGGCGCGTGTGAGCGGCGAGTTCGATTGTGCCAGCGCGGCGACGGGAGCGGCGAATGCGGCCGCGAGGGCGATCGTACGGATCAGCGGGTTCATGAGCGGATACCTCCATGTTTTCGACGGTGCCGATCGCACACGGTGACCGTCGAAACCAGTGTAGGCCTCGCCCGACTCGCGAAAAATGCCGCTACGCCCAACGTAGTGTTCTGCGGAAGACAACAATGAGCGAGCCGTCGAGCGTGCCTGAACGGTGCCCGGCAAAAAGGGGAGGAGCGGGGAGGAACCGGCCGCATCGACGCGGCCGGCGGGCGGCGGCCCTGAGACGGGCCGCCGCGGAGGGTGTTAGACGAGCCCCGTCGTGTAGTACACGGCGATCACGAAGAACACGGCGAGCGTCTTGATGACCGTGACCGCGAAGATGTCGCGATACGACTCGCGGTGCGTGAGGCCCGTGACCGCGAGCAGCGTGATCACCGCGCCGTTGTGCGGCAGCGTGTCCATGCCGCCGCTCGCCATCGCGACGACCCGGTGCAGCACGTCCAGCGGGATATTGGCGGCCTGCGCACCCTTGATGAACAGGTCCGACATCGCGGCGAGCGCGATGCTCATGCCGCCCGACGCCGAGCCGGTGATACCGGCGAGCGAGCTGACCGACACGGCTGCGTTGACGAGCGGGTTCGGAATGCTCTTCAGCGCATCGCCCACGACCAGGAAGCCCGGCAGTGCGGCGATCACGCCACCGAAGCCGTATTCCGACGCGGTGTTCATCGCGGCGAGCAGCGCGCCGCCGACGGCGGCCTTCGAGCCGGCCGCGAAGCGATCGCTGACACGCTTGAACGCGGTCAGCACCACCAGCACGATGCCGAGCAGCAGCGCGGCCTCGACCGACCAGATCGCGACGACCGTCTTGATCGATGCCGTGACGGGCGCGTGCACGCCCGGCAGCACGTCCGGCGCGACCGTGTACGACGCGGCGCCATACCACTGCGGGATCAGCTTCGTGAACGCGAAGTTCGACACGCCGACGAGGATCAGCGGCAGGATCGCGAGTGCGGGATTCGGCAGCGACGTCGTCTCGACGCGCTCCGGCTCGTTGACGAGCGACGTGCCGTAGCCTTCGCCCTTCGCCATCGCCGAGCGGCGGCGCCATTCCAGGTAGCTGAGGCCGACGACGATGATGAACAGCGAGCCGATCGTACCGAGCGCCGGTGCGGCCCACGCGGTCGTCTTGAAGAACGTGGTCGGGATGATGTTCTGGATCTGCGGCGTGCCGGGCAGCGAATCCATCGTGAACGAGAACGCGCCGAGCGCGATCGCGCCGGGCATCAATCGTTTCGGAATGTTGCTCTGGCGATAGAGCTCGGCCGCGAACGGATAGACCGCGAACACCACGACGAACAGCGACACGCCGCCATAGGTGAGTAGCGCGCACACCGCGACGATCACCGCATTCGCACGCGAGCGGCCGATGTAGCGGATGGCCGCGTGGACGATCGACTCGGAGAACCCGGAGAGTTCGATCACCTTGCCGAACACCGCGCCAAGCATGAACACCGGGAAATACAGTTTGACGAAGCCGACCATCTTCTCCATGAAGATGCCGGAGAAGACCGGGGCGACGGCGGCGGGGTCGGTCAGGAGCACCGCGCCGAGCGCGGCGATCGGCGCGAACAGGATCACGCTGTAGCCGCGATACGCGGCAAACATCAGGAACGCCAGCGCGGCGAGGACGATCACGAAAGACAAGGGAGTCTCCTAATGGCTTTGGTTGTTGTTCGATCGCGCGACGCGCCGCGGACCGGCTCAGGTTCGTGCAGGTTTCGTGCCATCGGCCGGATTGCGCCGCCGGACGTGGGTCCGCCGGAGACCGGCGGGCCCGCGCCGGTCGTTGTCTGACGATTCTACATAAAACGTCTCCATCCGGAGACGAAATGGCCGTCCGGCCAGCCCCTGGAATCGGGCAGGACTTTCCCGGACAACGCATCGCGGCGTGTCTCCGAAGTGAGATAATCCGTCTCGATCCGGAGACAACCGGTCGAAAATACACGGAGACGAAGACACGATGATGAACGACTGGGCCCGCCTGCCCGTCAACTACGGCGACGTGCTGCGGCGCGCCGCCGAGTCGCTGTTCCGGACCTTCGAGGATTCGAGCGCGGGCACGGTGGTCGTCGATCGCGATGCGCGCGTCGTGTGGATGAACGAACGGTACGCGGCGCGTTTCGGTTTCGCCGATCCGCAGCAGGCCGTCGGCCTCGACTGCGAGGCCGTGATCCCGAACAGCCTGATGCGCGAGGTCGTGTCGACCGGGCAGCCGATCCTGCTCGACATCATGGAGACGGGCCGCGAGCCGCTCGTCGTCACGCGCCTGCCGCTGAAGAACGAGGCCGGCGAAACGGTCGGCGCGATCGGCTTCGCGCTGTTCGACCAGTTGAAGACGCTCACGCCGATTTTTTCCCGCTACGCACAGCTTCAGCAGCAACTGATCGCGACGCAGCGTTCGCTCGCGCAGGCGCGCCGCGCGAAATACACGTTCGCGAGCTTCGTCGGCACGAGCGCCGCGAGCCTCGAAACCAAGCGCCAGGCGCGCCGCGCCGCGCAGGTCGATTCGCCGGTGCTGCTGCTCGGCGAGACGGGCACCGGCAAGGAACTGCTCGCGCATGCGATCCACGCGGCGTCGGCGCGTGCCCTCCAGCCGCTCGTGACCGTCAACGTCGCCGCGATTCCGGACACGCTGCTCGAAACCGAATTCTTCGGCGCGGCGCCCGGTGCGTACACGGGCGCCGACCGCAAGGGGCGCGTCGGCAAGTTCGAGCTGGCCGATCGCGGCACGCTGTTTCTCGACGAGATCGGCGACATGCCGCTGCCGCTGCAGGGCAAGCTGCTGCGCGTGCTGCAGGACAAGGAATTCGAGCCGGTCGGCTCGAACCGGATCGTGCGCGCGGACGTCCGGATCATCGCTGCCACGAGCGCGGACCTGCCGGCGCTGGTCGCGGCCGGGCGTTTTCGCGCGGATCTCTATTACCGGCTGAACGTGCTGACGATCCACGCGCCGCCGCTGCGCGAGCGCGCGTCCGACATCGCGGCGCTCGTCTACGCGACGCTCGAGGAACTGGCCGCGCAGCACGGCCGCGCCGCCCATTGCGAGCTGACCGACGATGCGTTGCGGATGCTGTGTGCGTATCCGTGGCCCGGCAACGTGCGCGAGTTGCGCAATACGCTCGAACGCGCGCTGATGCTGTCGGACCGGTCGGTGATCGATGCGCGTGCGCTCGCGCCGTTCCTTGGGCCGGTGCGCGTGTCGACGGACGGCGCAGCATCGGCGCAGCGGGCGGCCGTATCGCCGGCCGAGCGGCGGGCGGGCGAGGTGCCTGCTGCGCCGGCCGCTTCGTATGCGGATGCGTTGGCGGCGTGGGAGCGCCAGTTCCTGACCGATGCGCTGGCGGCCTGCGACGGGAAGGTGGTGGAAGCGGCCGCGCGCATCGGGATCGGCCGCGCGACGCTGTACAAGAAGCTGGCGGCGTTGGGCATCGACCGGTAGGCCGATCGGCAAAGCCGGCGCGGTCGGACGTGATGCATCGAACAGGAGATCACGATGAAGCGGATCGGCATCGCAGGGTGGCTGACGATGGTGCTGGCGACCACTGCGCTCGCGCAGTCGGGCGACGTCGACGCACCCGAGGCGCGGCGCAACTGGTACAACGATCCATTTATCGCGCTGTCGCAGGACGTGGCCGAATGCCCGTTGCCGCTCGGCCCGTGGATGACCCGCGCCGAGATGACGGACGATGCGCATTACCGCGCGGAACGCGGCACCACCTGCTGGCTCGCGCACCGCTGCTCGAAGCCGAACTCGTATATGTATGACGCACCGATCGCCGACGCGGTGAAGGCGCACTTCGCCGGCTCCGATCGGCTGCATGGCACGAGCCTGTGGATCACCGTGCAGCGGCGTTTCATTTACGTCGAAGGATGTGCGGATACGGCGTTCGATCGCCAGGCGTTGCAACGCGAACTCGAGGCGCTTCCGGACGTCGAGCAGGTATTCGTTCGCATCACCGACGATCCGCGCAAGCGCTTGCCGTACAAGGCGCGCGGGCAACCCGGCCGCACGCCGGACTGACGGTGGAAGGGCCGCGCATGGCATACTCGCGACATTCAAAAAAAGGTTGACGGGAAGAACAATGAAACACATGCTTGCGTCGGTCTGTCGGTGGCCTCGGGCGGCCGTCGTGTTGGCTCTGGTTGCAGGGCTCGGCGGGTGTGGCGGCGCCGCGCCACTGTTCACTTCGGACGGGCGTCCGACTACGCAGGTGCAATGCACCGGCCGCGACTGGAGCAATTGCACGGACAACGCCCGGGCGATCTGCAACGGGGATTTCGACGTGCTTCAGCAATCGAGTGATGACACAACGCGAAATCTTCTCTTCGCGTGCAAGAAGAAAAGCGGTTACTGATCCCGAGATAACCGGCTGAGGAGACCACGATCGGGCGAAGCGCTTTTCTGTTGGCTGAGCGTCATTTATTTTTCACGAATAACCCTCACGGAGTCCCATCCATATGGCGACCTACAGGCAACTGACCGTGCAGCTCGAACGGCTTCAGCAAAAGATCGACAAGGAACGCGAAAAGGCGATTGCCGATGCGATTGCCGATATCCGCGCGAAAATCGAGGAATACGACATTACGCCGGAAGAGCTCGGGTTTCGCCCGGTAGGGGGAGCCGCTGCCACAGCGAAGCCGAAGCGGACGTCGCCGCCGAAATACCAGAACCCGAAGACGGGCGAAACCTGGAGTGGCCGCGGGCGGGCGCCGGCGTGGCTCGGCAAGAATCGCGAGCGTTTCCTGATCAAGGACTGACTCCCGAAAAACCTCACCTTTAGCGTGCTGACTGACGGTGCGAATGGCCATACGGCCGTCGCACCGTTTTGTTTTTGTGCATTCCCGGCGCGATTCCCGCTGGCGTATTGAACTGCGACGCCGCGCAATTAACGGATCCCGTTTTGCGAATTCGCCGCGATTCGACCGCATATCGCGGCGAATTCCCGTAAACAGACCTGCAACTGCGCAGCCTATGCGCATCGGCCAGCGCCATTCTCGCGGTGCACGCGTGCCGCGAATTCCGATCACCGCTCGCGTGTTTGTGGATGGCGCCGTGCAATTCCCGAAGATACTCACCATAGCTCCTGTAAATCCTCACCTTTGACGAAGCGGACGCGGCGTCGCACCGCATGCCGGCACCGGGTGCGCCGAGCGAATGGGCTCGGCCGGTGCGCGGCGACGGCGGGCCGTGCTCGTGTTGCAGGCTCATGGTGCGAGCGTTGATGCGTGTCGAATAGTCGGCCGTTCGGCATATAGGCAGCCGCATGCGCTTCGCCTATGCTTGGGGTTCGCGTCGATCGGCGTATGGCGCGGTGCGTGCCGCATGCCGATCGGGTCGTCTTTCGTTACCGCAGGGAGCCGATGTGACCGTTCGCCATCTCGATGCGTTGTTCCAGCCCAAGTCCGTTGCGGTCGTCGGCGCGTCGTCGCGCGTGGGCAGTATCGGCGCGATGGTGTGGTCGCGCGTGCTCGACGGTGCATTCCAGGGGCCCGTGTGGCCCGTCAATCCGAAGTATCGTGACCTGCACGGGCATGCGGTCGTGTCCGATGTCGACCGGTTGCCCGCGCCGCCGTCGGTTGCCGTGATCTGTACGCCGCCCGCGACCTGGGCCGGCATCGTGCGCAAGCTCGGCGAGCTCGGCACGCGCGTCGCGGTGATCGTCGGCGAGGCGCGCACGGACGCCGATCGCGCCGCGCTCGATCGCACGCTGAAGGCGGCGAAGCCGTTCGTGCTTCGTATCGTCGGGCCGGGCAGCCTCGGCGTGCTGTCGCCTGCGCGGCATGCGCATTTCGGTGCCCCGGCCTATACGGTGCGATCGGGCGGCGTCGCGTGGGTGTCGCAATCGAATGCGCTGACGAACGCGGTGCTCGGCTGGGCCGACGCGCGGGGCCTCGGCTTTTCGCATGTCGTCGCGCTCGGCGGCGAGTCCGACGTCGATGCGGGCGACGTGCTCGACTATCTCGCGAGCGATCCCGGCACGCGTGCGATCCTGCTCGAACTCGATACCGTGCGCGCCGCGCGCAAGTTCATGTCGGCCGCGCGCGCGGCCGCGCGCAACAAGCCGGTGCTCGCATTGCGCACCGGCCGCGCGGATCCCGGCGACGCGCTCTATACGGCGGCGTTCCAGCGCGCGGGGATGGTGCGTGTCGATGCGCTCGACGATCTGCTCGACGAGATCGAGACGCTTGGCGTCGGCCGCGTCACCGCGCGCGGCGCGGCCACGCTGGTGACGAGCGATGCGGGCGTCGCGAAACTCGCGGTTGATGCGGTGGCCGAGGTGCGCGACGTGCTGGCCGACTGGTCACCCGCGGCCACGTCGGCCGTGTCGGCTGCGCTGCCGCATCTCGCGTCGCCCGGCAATCCGCTGACACTGGGCGACGATGCGCGCCCCGAGCATTTTGCGGCGGCGATCAAGGCGCTCGCGCCGTTCCCGCAAACAGGCACGCTGTTCGTCGTCCATTCGACCTCCCACAGCGCACCGGCCGATGCGGTTGCGCACACGCTGATCGAAGCGCGGCAGCATGCGCATCGCGGCATCCTCGCGTGTTTCTTCGGCGCGGTCGATGCCGCGACGCGCGATGCACTGCACGCGAACGGCATTCCCGTGCACACCACGCCGCAGCGGCTCGCACGCGCGTATGCGCGTCTCGTCGACTACAGCCTCGGGCGGCAACTGCTGATGCAAACGCCCGAGGGCACGCTGCCGCAGCCGGCCGAGTGCGTGGCATCCGCACAGGCCGAGGCGCGCCGGATGGTCGAAGCGGGCCAGCATGAGCTGACCGGCGAAGCCGCGCTGCGCTGGCTGTCGCATTTCGGTCTGCAGGGTGAGCCGGCCGTCGAGCCGGCCGGCACGAAAGTCGTCGATGTCACGGTCGACATGTACGACGATTCGAACTTCGGCCCGGTGTTTCGCTATGCCGTGCCGCCTGCGGACGGCGTATCGGCGCCGTTCGTCGTCTATGGCCTGCCGCCGCTGAACACCGTGCTCGCTCGTGCGGTGATGGAGCGCTCGCCGTATGCGCGCAGTACACCCATCGAGCCGACACTCGATGCGTTGACGGCGCTGTCGCAGGTCGTCTGCGACGTGCGCGAAGTCGTTGCGATGTCGGTCACATTGCGCGTGCGGTCCGACCGCGCGCACGTGATTGCGCCGCGCGTCACGCTGGCCGCGGGGCGCAGCCGGCTCGCGATCATGCCGTATCCGCGCCACCTCGAACAGACGCTCGAGTGGCGCGGCGAGACTGTGACGATCCGCCCGATCCGTCCGGAAGACGAGGCTGCGCACAATGAACTGCTCGGCGCGATGACGCCGGACGATCTGCGGATGCGTTTCTTCGGCGCGGTGCGCAGCTTCGATCATTCGCAGGTGGCGCGCATGACACAGATCGATTACGACCGTGAGATGGCCTTCATCGTGTCGTTCACCGATGTGTCCGGGCGGGATCACACGCTTGCGGTCGCGCGCGCGGTTGCGGATCCGGACAACGAGACGGCGGAGTTCGCGATCGCGGTACGACCCGATCAGAAGGGCAAGGGCCTTGGCCGGCTGATGATGGCCCGGATCATCGACTATGCGCGCTCGCGCGGAACCGCATGGATGATCGGCGAGGCGCTGCGCGAGAACTCGGCGATGATCTCGCTTGCGAAGTCGTGCGGTTTTGCTGTGTCGACGACAGAGGAGCCCGGCGTCGTGGGCTTCAGGATGAAGCTGCAGCCGTAGCGTCTGCCGGCGATCCGACGCGCGGAGACATTGCATGTCCTGGACGTCTCTGGCCTCCCGGCATGTTGCGGATATTAACGGTCGGGAATGCAGAGCATTTGAACGTGTCTCGCGAGCGGAGCAACCACGAACGTGTCGGCGCCTGTTCGCAACGGTAATACCGACGCTCATATGGCGCTGCGAGACGCGTGCCGCTTGCCGCGATATCCATCCCGCGCCACTGTTTTCTGCAAGGTGTTCACACGCATTGACCGCCGCATGTCAGCCTCGAAAATTTGAATTCTCCCAATAGGTGAGACTTTTCGGGATCCTCGGGTGAGCTTCTTCGGGAGGGTGGAGGTGAGTCGATACGGGAGCGCTTGGTGAGCCTTCCCGGGAGCAGCCGGTGAGTCTCTACGGGAGTGGCTGGTGAGTCTCTACGGGAGTGGCCGGTGAGCCTCTGCGGGAGGCGTCGGTGAGCCTTTCCGGGGCGTATCGGTGAGGGTCTACGGGAAGTGTCGGTGAGGACATCCGGGAGGCTTGGGTGAGGGTTTCCAGGAGCCTTGGTGAGCTTTTTCGGGAGGCACAGGTGAGTGCCTGCGGGATGCCAAGGTGAGACTTTTCGGGAGCGCCCGGATGCACGCCTCCCACAGGCGCAGCGCCGGCCAAGGCCGGCGTCACGCAAGGGGCGGGCACGCATGAACCGTGCCCGCGGCTACCTTCAGGCAGCGAGTTTCGTCGCCGCGTCGTTCACCTGATCGCGCGAAATCGCGAGTTCCTCGAGGTGCGGATCGGCATAGACGGCGCCGGTTTCGCGCTCGAGGCGGGCGATCGTCAGTGCACAGCGCGCGGTGTCCTTGGGCATTGCGATGAAGCGCTTGACCGATTCGCCGGACGTGAACGCTTCGAACAGCGCGCCGCGCACGTCGTCCGGAAGCGTCTTGGTCCACTGGTACGGCTTGCCGTTGAACGTGATCGACGGCGGCAGCGTGCGTTCCTTCTTGGTCGCCGTGATGAGCCCGTAGGTGCGGGCCGCGTCGCCGATCTGCTCGGGCGAGAAGAGTTCGTCGGGCGTGATGTCGAACTGCTCGATGTAGTTCTCGATCGCCTGCATTGCGGTGGCACGATCGTCGCGCTTCTTCTGTGCGCGCGCGACGATATCGCGCAGCTCGTCCGCCTCTTCGGGCGTGATCGTGAAGCTTGCCTGCTTCTGCTGAAGTTCGGAGAAACGCTGGAATTCTTGATCGTTCAGAAGTTTGGCCATGACATCCATCGGACACGACGGCCGCGACAACCGGCCGCCGTAGTTTTTGAGAGGGCCGCTATTTTAGCGTAGCGCCGTAGGCGCACGATATGGCACCGTGCGTCGCGCTCCGCAGAGATGTTGTGGGCGACCGGGGCCGGCGCAATGGCGCCGTACCCGGTGCGCTCCGCCGAGCCTGCGCGTCAGCAGGTCTCGTCGCGGCACATCGACAGAAGGGCGGCCGTGTCGCGCAACCCTTCGACGACCGTGTCGACGGACGGCGCCATGTGCGCATCGATCCGGCGCATGTACGGGCACGTCAGCACCGCGATCGCATGGCCGGACGGCCCGAGGATCGGCGCGGTCAGGTCGGTCACGCCGTAGGCCTGGCGGCTGTCCTGGCGCAGGTAGCCGGTCTGCCGGATGGACTGGCACGCATACGCGAGTTCCTGCTCGTTCAGCGGCGCTTCGCCTTTGACCTTGCGGTGCTCGGCGAGCATGTGCGCGCGATGCTCGGCGCCCTGGAACGACAGCATCACGCGCCCCGATGCCGTATCGGCGAGCCCGACGCGCGAGCCGAGCCGGACCGACACGCCCCACGAGCCGGGGCCGTCGACCTGCGCGATCACGAGCAGGTTGCCGCGGTCGTAGACGGACAGGTGACACGATTGTTCGGAGGCGTCGGCGAAGCGCTGCATCGGCGGCAAGGCTTCGGCGATCAGCCGGCTCATCGGCGGATGCCGATGCGCGAGCGAGAACAGCTTGAGGCTGAGCGTGTAGCGGTCGCCGCCGGTCGAGCGCATTACGTAGCGGCGTGCGACGAGGCGTTCGAGCATCCGGTAGATCTCGCTCGCGTTGCGGCCGAGTTCCTTCGTGATTTCGGTGCGGGTAAGGCCTTCTTTCTGCTCCGACAGGAGTTCGAGAATATCGAGACCCTTGTCGAGCGCGGGTGCGCGATAGCGGTCGATTGCGCCCATCGATTCCCGAGCGTCGCAGCCGGGAATCAGGTCGTTGGTTGTTTGCATTGTCGGTGTGGAGTTGGGGGTGACTTTCGATCGATTGGCGACGCACGCTGACCGATTCTGCAACACGCTTGTGTCGAGCCCGCGTGTGGCGACGAACGCCATCCGTTTGAGCTTAACAACAAACATTTAGTGTGCAATGCAGCGTCTTTTTACCGATCGTTACCGGACAAGAACGGATCGATTCCCTTTCAGGATGACAGGGAAGCCCCGAATACCCGGTATTCATGACAGGTGGCACCGGTTCAAGGCGTTTGAAAGGCAATCGAGGGGCCGCGCCGCCCCCGATGCTGCGCCGCAGCGTCGGCGGGCGCACCAATAGTCGGTATCCGTCGCGGGTCATTTCACGGCGCGCGGCCGATGGTACAAAGGCTGGCGGGCCAGCGACGGTGCGGCCGCGCGTGAAGCCGGCCGCTACGGGCCGGACCATGTCGCGGGTGCCGGGCCGTCGTCGCCGATGCGCAGACCGGCGGCCGCCCGTTCGATGCGCGCCGTACTTCCGTACGGCGCCACGATCGCTGCGCCCGCGCGACCCTCGCGCGTCGATGGCATGCCGGATGCGGCGCCGACGCGCGCAATCGACGATCGACAATCAGTCCGGCGCGCGGCCACTAAAGGCCGAGTCAGCCGGTATCCTGTCCCATTCGACAACAGAGGTTGAGCACGATGAAACTGCTTCGCTATGGCCCGTCCGGCCAGGAAAAGCCCGGTATTCTCGACGCGGACGGCCGGATTCGCGACCTGTCCGCACATGTGCCGGACCTGTCCGGCGATGTGCTGTCCGACGCGGGTCTCGCGCGGCTGCGCGCGATCGATCCGGCCACGCTGCCGCTGGTGTCAGGCGAGCCGCGCATCGGCGCGTGCGTCGGGCATGTCGGCAAGTTCATCGGCATCGGCCTGAACTATGCCGATCACGCGGCCGAAGCCGGCATGCCGGTGCCGAAGGAGCCGGTCGTGTTCGGCAAGTGGACGAGCTCGATCTGCGGCCCGAACGACGGGATCGACATCCCGAAAGGGTCGGTCAAGACCGACTGGGAAGTCGAGCTGGGCGTCGTGATCGGCGCGGCCTGCAAGGACGTCGACGAAGCGCGCGCGCTCGATTACGTCGCGGGCTACTGCGTCGTCAACGACGTGTCCGAGCGTGAATGGCAGATCGAGCGCGGCGGCCAGTGGGACAAGGGCAAGGGTTTCGACACGTTCGGCCCGATCGGCCCGTGGCTCGTCACGCGCGACGAGGTGCCCGATCCGCAGCGTCTCGACCTGTGGCTCGAAATCGACGGCCACCGCTATCAGAACGGCAACACGCGCACGATGGTGTTCACCGTCGCGCAGCTGATCGCCTATCTGTCGCGCTGCATGACGCTGCAGCCGGGCGACGTGATCACGACCGGCACGCCGCCGGGCGTCGGCATGGGCATCAAGCCGTCGCCGGTATTCCTCAAGGCCGGCCAGATGGTGCGGCTCGGTGTCGAAGGACTCGGCGAGCAACTGCAGCACACGCGCGACGCGCGATAACCGCGCATCCGGCGATCCCGTTGAACGACCGCCGGATACCGACGGTTCAAAGGCAAGGGCCCGATTCCGCATGGCGCGGAATCGGGCCCTTGGCGTTGGTACGCGGGCCGGATCAGACGACGTTGTCGAGTTCGCAGTGCGCTTCCAGCCGATACCCGTCGGGATCGACGACGAACGCCGCGTAGTAGCCGGGGCCGTAGTGTTCGCGCTTGCCCGGCCCGCCGTTGTCCTGGCCGCCGTGCTCGAGCGCGGCACGGTAGAACGCGTCGACTTCGACCGGCGACGCGGCCTTGAACGACAGGTGCAGCCCCGAGTCGGGATCGGCGGCGATGGGGCGAGCCGCGTGCTGCAACCACAGCTCCGGTTCGGTCGTGCCGTACCCGATGGAGCCGTCGTCGCTGTATAGCCGTTTGTAGCCGAGCGCGCCAAGCGTGCTGTCGTAGAACGTCCGGCTGCGGCCGATGTGTGCAACGCCGAACGAAAGGTGATCGATCATCTGTGGCTCCTTGGACTGAAGAGGGACGTCAGTGCAGCAAACCTGCTTATAACCACCATGCCAGCCGCTTGTAGCGCAGTGCGCCGAGTGTGCGGTCGTAGAACGCGCGGCCGCGGTCGTTGTGGATAACGCCGGACGAAAGGCGATCGATCATCTGTGGCTCCTTGAACTGAGGCGGGTGTCAGTGCAGCAAACCTGTTTATAACTACCATGCTGGTTATGTTAGGAAGCGCCTGCGGGCTTGTCAACCGGCATGCTGGTTAGATACGATCCGGGCATGAGCGATACGCAACCTTCCGTCACGATGGACTGCCTGATTCCGGCGCCGCCCGAGACCCTGAGCATCGATTTCGCAAACACGCTGTACTGGCGTGGCAGCGACCCGCCGACGGAGACCTTCGGCACGATGGACGACCTGCTGGCGTGGTGTCGCGAGCAGGCCGGCGTGCCGGCCGGCCTGGCGGAAGCGTGCCGGGCGCGCGGCGAAGAGGAGGGTGGGCCGGCGATGCTGACGCGCGCGCTCGCATTGCGCGAGGCGCTGTACCGGCTTTTCCATGCGCAGGCCGAGCAGCGCGAGCCGCAGGCCGACGATCTTGCCCTGCTGGGCGGTTTTCTGGCGGAAGCGGCGCCGCGCGTCGCGCTGGCGCGCATCGATGGCGGCTATGCGTGGCGGGTCGGGGAGGGGCGTGCGACGTTGGCCGGGCTGCTGAGCCCGGTACTGTGGTCGGCGATCGACCTGCTCGGCGGTGCGCGGCTCGCGAAGGTCAAGCGTTGCGCGAACGACGCCTGCCAGTGGTTGTTCATCGACGACAGCAAGAACGGCAGCCGCCGCTGGTGTTCGATGTCGTCGTGCGGCAATCGCGCGAAGGCGTACCGCCACTATCACAAGGCCGGCTGACGGTCGGCTCGTTCACGGCGCAGCGCCCGACCTACTTCACCGACAACTTCCGCCACAGCGTCGTCTTGCTGATGCCGAGCATCGCGCACGCGCGGTCGCGGTCGCCGCCGCATGCATCGAGTACCGCGCGGATCTCGTCGGCTTCCGCGCGACGGCGGCGCGCGTGCAGCGTCTGCGCATCGTCGGCGTCGGCCGTGTCGGCGGGCAGCGTGAACAGCTCGGGTGCGATCGCCTGCAGCGCGCCGGGATCGAGCGCGCCGCACGCGGCGGCCGGGTCGCTTTCGTCGACTTCCTCGGCCAGCTCCACCGCGATCCGCTCGATCACGTTCTGCAGTTCGCGCACGTTGCCGGGCCATCGGTAGCGCGCAAGCGCAGCCTGCGTCGTGCCGAGCACGCGCGCGGCGTCGGCGGCGTCGCGCAGGCGTTCGGCGAGGCGCGGTTCGCGTCGTGCGGCCTGCACGAGCAGCGTGGCCGCGAGCGCCGGGATATCGGCTGCGCGCTCGCGCAGCGGCGGCAGGCCGACGTTCAGGATGTTGAGCCGGTAGTAGAGATCCGCGCGGAACGTGCCGGCCTCGACGGCGACGAGCAGCGGGCGGTGCGTCGCGGCGATCACGCGCACGTCGATGCGGATCGGCTCGGTCGAGCCGAGGCGGATCACCTCGCGCTCCTGCAGCACGCGCAGCAGCCGGCTCTGCAGCGACGGCGGCATTTCGCCGATCTCGTCGAGAAACAGCGTGCCGCGGTGGGCGGCTTCGAACAGGCCGGTCTTGCCGCCGCGCCGAGCGCCCGTGAACGCGCCTTCCTCGTAGCCGAACAGCTCGCTCTCGAGCAATGCTTCCGGAAACGCGCCGCAGTTGACCGCGACGAACGGGTAGCTGCGCCGCGCGGACAGCGCGTGCAGGCTTTGCGCGATCATCTCCTTGCCGGTGCCGCTTTCGCCGAGCACGAGCACGGTCGCGTCGGATTTCGCGTACCGGCGCACGAGATCGCGCACGCGCGCCATCGGCGCCGACGCGCCGACCACGTCGTCGAGCGCGTAGCGTGCCGCGAACTGCTGCGTGGTGGGCTGCGAACGCAGCGCGCGGTCGAGCCGTTCGACCGCGCGCGATTCCTGGAACGTCAGCACGCTGCCCGACGTGACGCCGCGATCGACGAGCGGCCCGCGATGCACGACATAGCGCACGCCGCGCACGGTGGCGAGCGCGTCGCCGTCCTCGCCGCGCAGCGTGCGCAGCTCGGGCCGCAGGTCGACGAGCGCGCGGCCGACGGCCGCCGCGGGTTCGACCCCGAGCGCCGACGCGAGCCGTTCGTTGATCGCCTCCACGCGGCCGCGCGCGTCGAGTGCGACCACGCCGTCGCGCAGGTGCTGGAGCAGGTTGTCGAGCCGCTGGCGGCGGAATGCCTCGGCATGCGTCGCATACGCGACTTCGAGCGCCGTATCGACGGCCTTGCGCACCGATGCGTGCGAATACAGGAACACCGCGCCCATGCCGGCGCTGGCCGCGAGATCGGTGACGAGGCCGGGGCCGACGATCGTCTCGATGCCGCGGTCGCGCAGCTCGTGCACGCAGGCTTCCGCTTCCTGCGCGGACTGATATGACGCAAACTGCACGTCGAGGCCGTACGCGGCGACGAAGCGGCGCACTTCGGGCGGCGTTTCCCCGGCGCTGACGAGCGCGATCCGCGACGCGTCGCGCCGGGCGCGCGCGAGCGCCTGCATCACGTCGAAGCCGGTCGGCGACACGACCACCACCGGCACCTGCGCACGCGTCTTCAGGAAGCCGCCGTTCGAGCCGGCCGCGACGATCACGTCGGGCCGCGCGGTGCCGGCCTCGGCGATCGCGCTGAGCGCATCCTCATAGGCGCGCGTGACGATGCGCACGTCGGCGCGTTCGTCGAATTCGCCGGCGATCTCGCGAAAGAGGTCGCGCAGGCGGCTGATGCCCATCGCCCAGATGCGCGGGCGCGCCGCGCGATCGGCCGGGCCGACGGGTTTGGTCGAGGAGAGGTCCATGACGGTCGATTATGCGCGCGCGATTTCATTTTTGAAACTTGAAATTGCTGGATTGAAATCGCAAGGCAGTGCGATGCCTGGGCCGGTTGCTTAAGAATCAGTGGGTTAGCGACGTTGCGCGAGCTGGCCCGGTCCTTGCTGTTAATGGTCGTTCCTTCAGGAGGCCGTTCATGAGCAATACGCATCTTCAGAGCGCCGGCGCGAAATTCCGCGCGGCAGTCGCGGCGGAGCAGCCGCTGCAGGTGGTCGGCGCGATCACCGCGTACGCAGCCAAGATGGCACAGGCCGTCGGCTTCAAGGCCGTGTATCTGTCGGGTGGCGGCGTCGCCGCGAACTCGCTCGGGATCCCCGACCTCGGCATCAGCACGATGGAAGACGTGCTGATCGACGCGAACCGGATCACCAACGCGACCGACCTGCCGCTGCTGGTCGACATCGATACCGGCTGGGGCGGCGCGTTCAACATCGCGCGCACGGTGCGCTCGTTCATCAAGGCCGGCGTCGCGGCCGTGCACCTGGAAGACCAGGTCGGCCAGAAGCGCTGCGGCCACCGTCCGGGAAAGGAAGTCGTACCGGTCGAAGAAATGGTCGATCGCGTCAAGGCCGCGGTCGATGCGCGTACCGACGACCAGTTCGTGATCATGGCGCGCACCGACGCCGCTGCCGCCGAAGGGATCGACTCGGCGATCGAGCGCGCAGTGGCTTACGTCGAAGCCGGCGCGGACATGATCTTCCCGGAAGCGATGAAGTCGCTCGATGACTACCGCCGCTTCAAGGCAGCCGTGAAGGTGCCGATCCTCGCGAACCTGACCGAATTCGGCTCGACGCCGCTGTTCACGCTCGACGAGCTGCGCGAGGCGAACGTCGACATCGCGCTGTACTGCTGCGGCGCCTATCGCGCGATGAACAAGGCCGCGCTGAACTTCTACGAGACGCTGCGCCGCGACGGCACGCAGAAGGCAGCCGTGCCGACGATGCAGACGCGCGCCGAGCTGTATGACTTCCTCGGTTATCACGAATACGAGCGCAAGCTCGACGAGCTGTTCGCGCAGGGCAAGAAGTAACGTGCCCGCGCGCCGGGATTCGATTCCGGAGCGTTTTGCATGGGGCCGGGCCAGGCGCTGAAGCGCCAAGTCCGGCCGACCGCGAAGCATGGGGCCGCACTAGGCGCTGAAGCGCCAAGTCCGGCCGACCGCGAAGCATGGGGCCGCACTAGGCGCTGAAGCGCCAAGTCCGGCCGACAGCTGATACCCCCGATACACATTGGAGAGCAGAAACATGAGCGAGACGAAAGACGCAGCAGCACCGGCCGCCGCAGGCGCATTCAAGCCGAAGAAGTCGGTGGCGCTGTCGGGCGTGACGGCCGGCAACACGGCGCTGTGCACGGTCGGCAAGACCGGCAACGACCTGCACTATCGCGGCTACGACATTCTCGATGTCGCCGAATCGTGCGAATTCGAGGAAATCGCGCACCTGCTCGTTCACGGCACGCTGCCGAACCTGACCGAGCTGGCCGCCTACAAGACGAAGCTGCGCGCACTGCGCGGCCTGCCGAGCGCGCTGAAGGCGGCGCTCGAGCAGATCCCGGCGTCCGCGCACCCGATGGACGTGATGCGCACGGGCGTGTCGGTGCTCGGCACCGTGCTGCCGGAGAAGGACGACCACAACCTGCCGGGCGCGCGCGACATCGCCGACCGCCTGATGGCATCGCTCGGCTCGATGCTGCTGTACTGGTATCACTTCTCGCACAACGGCAAGCGCATCGAGACGGAAACCGACGACGACTCGATCGGCGGCCACTTCCTGCACCTGCTGCACGGCAAGACCCCGTCGAAGTCGTGGGTCGAGGCGATGCACACGTCGCTGATCCTGTACGCAGAGCACGAATTCAACGCATCGACGTTCACCGGCCGCGTGATCGCGGGCACGGGCTCGGACATCTACTCGGCGATCACCGGCGCGATCGGCGCGCTGCGCGGGCCGAAGCATGGCGGCGCGAACGAAGTCGCGTATGAGATCCAGAGCCGCTACAGCTCGCCGGACGACGCCGAAGCCGACATCCGCCGCCGCGTCGAGAACAAGGAAGTCGTGATCGGCTTCGGCCACCCGGTCTACACGATCTCCGATCCGCGCAACAAGGTGATCAAGGGCGTCGCGCACAAGCTGTCGAAGGAAGCGGGCGACCTGAAGCTGTACAACATCGCCGAGCGCCTCGAATCGGTGATGTGGGAAGCGAAGAAGATGTTCCCGAACCTCGACTGGTTCAGCGCGGTGTCGTATCACATGATGGGCGTGCCGACCGCGATGTTCACGCCGCTGTTCGTGATCTCGCGCACGTCGGGCTGGAGCGCGCACATCATCGAGCAACGCATCGACAACAAGATCATCCGCCCGAGCGCGAACTACACCGGTCCGGAAGACCTGCAGTTCGTGCCGATCGAGAAGCGCTGATCGCCCACCGTGCACACCGGCCTCCCGCGTGACGGGGGCCGGCGTGCGCCGGACGCCATACCCGAGTTCCCCACACCATGAATACCGCCAACCGCAAACCCCTGCCCGGCACGTCGCTGGACTATTTCGACGCGCGCGCCGCGGTCGAAGCGATCGCGCCCGGTGCCTACGACACGCTGCCGTACACGTCGCGCGTGCTCGCCGAAAACCTCGTGCGCCGCTGCGATCCGGCGATCCTTGCCGATTCGCTGAAGCAGATCATCGAGCGCAAGCGCGAGCGTGATTTCCCGTGGTTCCCGGCGCGTGTCGTGTGCCACGACATCCTCGGGCAGACCGCGCTCGTCGATCTCGCCGGCCTGCGCGATGCGATCGCCGACGGCGGCGGCGACCCGGCGAAGGTCAACCCGGTCGTGCCCGTGCAGCTGATCGTCGACCACTCGCTCGCCGTCGAATGCGGCGGCTTCGATCCGGACGCGTTCGCGAAGAACCGCGCGATCGAGGATCGCCGCAACGAGGATCGCTTCCACTTCATCGAGTGGACGAAGAAGGCGTTCGAGAACGTCGACGTGATCCCGCCGGGCAACGGCATCATGCACCAGATCAACCTCGAGAAGATGTCGCCGGTGATCCAGGCGCAAGACGGCGTCGCGTATCCGGACACCTGCGTCGGCACCGACAGCCACACGCCGCACGTCGACGCGCTCGGCGTGATCGCGATCGGCGTCGGCGGCCTCGAAGCGGAGAACGTGATGCTCGGCCGCGCATCGTGGATGCGCCTGCCCGACATCGTCGGCGTCGAGCTGACCGGCAAGCGTCAGCCCGGCATCACCGCGACCGACGTCGTGCTCGCCCTGACCGAGTTCCTGCGCAAGGAAAAGGTGGTCGGCGCGTATCTGGAATTCCGTGGCGAAGGCGCGGCGAGCCTCACGCTCGGCGATCGCGCGACGATCTCGAACATGGCGCCCGAATACGGCGCGACGGCCGCGATGTTCTTCATCGACGGCCAGACGACCGATTACCTGCGCCTCACCGGCCGCAGCGACGAGCAGGTGAAGCTCGTCGAGACCTACGCGAAGGCGGCGGGCCTGTGGGCCGATACACTCGCCAACGCGCAGTACGAGCGCACGCTGACGTTCGACCTGTCGAGCGTCGTGCGCAACATGGCCGGCCCGTCGAACCCGCACAAGCGGCTGCCGACGTCCGACCTCGCCGCGCGCGGCATTGCCGGTGCGTGGGAAGAGAAAGCGGGCGAGATGCCCGACGGCGCGGTGATCATCGCCGCGATCACGAGCTGCACGAACACCAGCAACCCGCGCAACGTGATCGCAGCGGCCTTGCTCGCACGCAACGCGAATGCGCGCGGCCTCACGCGCAAGCCGTGGGTGAAGAGCTCGCTCGCGCCCGGCTCGAAGGCGGTCGAGCTGTATCTGGAAGAAGCGAACCTGCTGCCCGAACTCGAGAAGCTCGGCTTCGGCATCGTCGCGTTCGCGTGCACGACCTGCAACGGGATGTCGGGCGCGCTCGACCCGAAGATCCAGCAGGAGATCGTCGATCGCGACCTGTACGCGACGGCCGTGCTGTCCGGCAACCGCAACTTCGACGGCCGCATCCACCCGTATGCGAAGCAGGCGTTCCTCGCGTCGCCGCCGCTGGTCGTTGCGTATGCGATCGCCGGCACGATCCGCTTCGACATCGAGAAGGACGTGCTGGGCCACGACCAGAACGGCCAGCCCGTCACGCTGAAGGACATCTGGCCGACCGACGAGGAGATCGATGCGATCGTCGCGTCGAGCGTGAAGCCCGAGCAGTTCCGCAAGGTCTACGAGCCGATGTTCGCGCGTAGCGCCGATGCGGGCGAGCGCGCGGCGCCGCTGTACGACTGGCGTGCGCAGAGCACGTACATCCGCCGTCCGCCGTACTGGGAAGGCGCGCTGGCCGGCGAGCGCACGCTGCAAGGCATGCGCCCGCTCGCGGTGCTCGGCGACAACATCACGACCGACCACCTGTCGCCGTCGAATGCGATCCTGCTGGACAGCGCGGCCGGCGAATACCTGGCGAAGATGGGCCTGCCGGAAGAAGACTTCAACTCGTACGCGACGCACCGGGGAGACCACCTGACCGCGCAGCGCGCGACCTTCGCGAACCCGACGCTGATCAACGAGATGGCGATCGTCGACGGCGCGGTGAAGAAGGGCTCGCTCGCGCGCGTCGAGCCGGAAGGCAAGGTCATGCGGATGTGGGAAGCGATCGAGACGTACATGAATCGCAAGCAGCCGCTGATCGTCGTGGCCGGCGCCGACTACGGCCAGGGCTCGTCGCGCGACTGGGCCGCGAAGGGCGTGCGGCTCGCGGGCGTCGAGGCGATCGCTGCCGAAGGCTTCGAGCGGATCCACCGCACGAACCTGATCGGGATGGGCGTGCTGCCGCTCGAGTTCAAGCCGGGCACCAACCGGACGACGCTCGGCATCGACGGCACCGAGACCTTCGACGTGATCGGCGAGCGCACGCCGCGCGCCGACCTGACGCTCGTGATTCACCGCAAGAACGGCGAGCGCGTCGAGGTGCCGATGACGTGCCGGCTCGATACGGCCGAGGAAGTGTCGATTTACGAGGCGGGCGGCGTGCTGCAGCGCTTCGCACAGGACTTCCTCGAATCGTCGCAGGCGGCTTGATCGCGTCACACTGGGATAACGCACACATGGCTCACACTCCTCAAATCAGGATTCCCGCGACCTACATTCGCGGCGGCACCAGCAAGGGCGTGTTCTTCCGGCTGCAGGACCTGCCGGACGCCGCGCAGGCGCCGGGCGCTGCGCGCGACGCGCTGCTGCTGCGCGTGATCGGCAGCCCCGATCCGTACGGCAAGCAGATCGACGGGATGGGCGGCGCGACGTCGTCCACCAGCAAGACGGTGATCGTGTCGAAGAGCGCGCGGCCCGGCCACGACGTCGACTACCTGTTCGGTCAGGTGTCGATCGACAAGGCGTTCGTCGACTGGACCGGCAACTGCGGCAACCTGTCGGCGGCGGTCGGCCCGTTCGCGATCAGCGGCGGGCTGGTCGATCCGGCGCGCGTGCCGCGCGACGGCGTCGCGACCGTGCGGATCTGGCAGGCGAACATCGGCAAGACGATCGTCGCGCATGTGCCGGTGACGAACGGCGCGGTGCAGGAAACGGGCGACTTCGAGCTGGACGGCGTCACGTTCCCGGCCGCCGAAGTGCAGCTCGAATTCATGGATCCGGCTGCCGAGGAAGAAGGCGCGGGCGGGTCGATGTTCCCGACCGGCAACCTCGTCGACGATCTCGCGGTGCCGGGCGTCGGTACGCTGAAGGCGACGATGATCAACGCGGGGATCCCGACGATCTTCGTCGAAGCGGAAGCGATCGGCTACACGGGTACCGAACTGCAGGACGCGATCAACGGCGATGCGAAGGCGCTCGAGAAGTTCGAGACGATTCGTGCGCACGGCGCGCTGCGCATGGGCCTGATCGACACGCTCGACGAAATCGCGACGCGGCAGCACACGCCGAAGATCGCGTTCGTCGCGAAGCCGGCCGATTACGTCGCATCGAGCGGCAAGCGCGTGAATGCGGGCGACGTCGACCTGCTGGTGCGCGCGATGTCGATGGGCAAGCTGCACCACGCGATGATGGGCACGGCGGCGGTCGCGATCGGCACGGCCGCGGCGATCCCCGGCACGCTCGTCAACCTGGCGGCAGGCGGCGGCGCACGCAACGCGGTGCGCTTCGGGCATCCGTCGGGCACGCTGCGCGTCGGCGCGGAGGCGCAGCTCGAAAACGGCGAGTGGACCGTCACCAAGGCGATCATGAGCCGCAGCGCACGCGTGCTGATGGAAGGCTGGGTGCGCGTGCCGGGCGACGCGTTCTGAGCGTAGCCGGTTGAGCGGTACGGATGCGGGCGGCTTCGGCCGCCCGCGTCGTTTTTGTCATCCGTGCAGGAACCGGCGCAGTGCATCGTGGCTGAGGCGGCGCGCCGTTTCGGACACGCGTGCACCGGGCACGATGTCGAAACCGTGCACGCCGCCGGGGAGCACGTGCAGTTCGGTCGGCACGCCCGCGCGAAGCAGGCGCTGCGCGTAGTCGAGATTTTCGTCGAGGAACAGGTCGAGCGAGCCGACCGACAGGAACGCGGGCGGCAGGCCGTCGAGCCGCGTGGCGCGTGCGGCGGCGGCGTACGGCGACACGCCGTCGAGGCCCGGCGCATGACCGAGCAACGCGCTCCAGCCGAACCGGTTGTTGGCCGCATGCCAGACGAACTCGCCGGCATGCGGATGCGGCGTGCGCGTGCAGGTGCGATCGTCGAGCATCGGATAGATCAGGTGCTGGAACGCGAGCCGGTATTCGCCGCGGTCGCGTGCCAGCAGCGCCAGCGCGGCGGCGAGCCCGCCACCTGCGCTTTCGCCTGCCACGCCGATCCGCGCCGCATCGATGCCGAGTGCATCGGCGTGGCGGAAGACCCACGCGAGCGCCGCGTAGCAGTCCTCGATCGCGCCGGGAAACACGGTTTCCGGCGCGAGGCGGTAGTCGATCGAGATCAGCGCGCAGCCGAGCTGCGTCACGAGCGACCGGTGTACCGCCTCGAGGTCCTTTGCCGCGCCGCGCACGTAACCGCCGCCGTGCATGTGGACGATCGCCGGGAGCGGGCGTGCGCCGGCCTCGGGCAGATAGACGAGGACCGGGACGTCCGGCGCGCCGGCAGGGCCGGGCACCGCACGGCGTTCGAGCGTACTGCCGGCGAGGTCGGGCGGTGGCAGCGGCAGCACGCGTTCGCGCGACTGCGCGAGGTTGTCGGTGCTGAGCGTGACGGTCGGCCAGACCGCGAGCAGCGGGCGGATTTCAGGATCGACGAGATGCAGGGTGTCCAACGCATGGCTCCATCGTGACGGTGGGCCGCGCGATCACAGCACGCTGCGCGCGACGACCCAACGGTGTACCTCGGTCGGGCCCTCGAAGATGCGCATCAACCGCGCTTCGCTGGCCATCTGCTGTAGCGGCATTTCCTTCGTCATGCCCATCGCGCCGAGCGTCTGCATCGCATGATCGATGACGCTCGATGCCATTTCGGTCGCGAATACCTTGACCATCGAGATCTGCGTGCGCGCGTCCTGCCCGGCATCCACGCGCGCGGCCGCTTCGTAGGTCATGAGGCGGCACGCGTGGATCTGCGTGAGCGCGTCGGCGACCCACCACTGGACAGCCTGGCGTTCCGCGAGCGGCACACCGAAGGTCGTGCGCTGCTTCGCATGGTCGCACAGCATCGCGACCGCGCGCTCGGCGCGGCCGATGCACCAGGCGGCCATCTCCAGCCGCCGGTTCGCGAGCCGTGCCTGCATCGGCGCGAAACCGGCGCCTTCCCGGCCCAGCAGTTGCGCGGCGGGAATGCGGCAGTGCTCCAGCACGATTTCATACGTGGACAGCCCGCCGATCATCGGGATCCGGCGTTCGATGATGAAGCCCGGCGTATCGCGGTCGACGATGAACGCCGACATGCCGCCGCGCTTGCCCTTGCTTCGATCGGTGAGCGCCATCACGATCGTCCAGTCGGCTTCGGTCGCATGGCTGATCCAGATCTTGCGGCCGTTCAGCACCCAGCTGTCGCCGTCACGCACGGCCGTCGTCGACAACGCGCCCGGATCCGAGCCGGCGCCCGGCTCGGAGATCGCCATCGCGGCACGCGTGACGCCGCGTGCGTACGGATCGAGATAGCGCGCGCGCTGCGCGTCGTCGGCCACTTCGCACAGCATCCGCAGGTTCGGCGAGTCCGGCGGCAGGATGTACGGGGTCACGGTCGTGCCGATCGCTTCGTTTACGCCGACCATCGCGACGGCCGGCAGGTCGGCGCCGCCTGCATCGAGCGGCGCGTCGAGCCCCCACAGGCCGAGCTGCCGCGAGCGCTCGTCGAGGTGCGCGCGCTCGTCGTCGAGCAGCCCGAAGCGCTGGCCGTCGGCTTCGCGCGCCATCACGGCGGCTTCGAGTGGAATCAGTTCGTCTTTCACGAAACGTGCGACGAGGTCCCGGATCATCCGGTGGTCGAGTTCGAGTTCGAAATTCATGAGAGTCGATGAGAGTGAGGGAGGAAAGACCGACGCGGTCAGCGCGCGTCCGGACGAGACGATGCGCGGACGCGCAGCGTGAGCAGCAACGCGATGGCGCCGGCTGCGAGCAGCGCGGCGTTGAAATAGAGTCCGCCGCGCATCGACCCGGTGGCCGTGTTGAGCACGCCCATCAGGAACGGGCTTGCGAACCCGCCGATCGCGCCGGACATCGTGATCGCCGCGATCGCGACCGCCATCGAGCGCTTCGGCAGCGCGAGCCCCGGCAGCACCCAGAACGCCGGTAACGTCGCGGCGTGCGTCGCGACCGCGACGCAGAGGGCGATCATCATGTGGGTCGTGCCGGTGACGCGCGCCAACCCGGCGAGCGCCGCCGCGCACGCGATCATCGCGAAGGCGCCGTGCCCGCGCCATTCGCGCCGGCGCTCGGTGCGCCAGCCCATCCCGAGCATGCCGACGATCCCGCACAGGTAGGGCAACGCGGACAGCAGCCCGATCTGCATCGCGCCATGCAGGCCGCCGCGATGAAGAATCACGGGCATCCAGAACACCAGCGCATAGCCGGCGGCCGCGATCGCGAAATTGGCCGCGCAAAGCAGCCAGAAATCGCGGTGCGCGAGCAGCGGGCGGGCCATGTTCGCCGCCGGCGTGCCGGCTTCGGCCTGCGTGTGCGCGGCGTGCAGCGCGGCCTTGTCGGCGTCCGACAGCCAGCGTGCGTCGTCCGGCCGGTCGTCGAGAAACCGCAGCGCGACGAAGCCGAGCACGCTGCTCGGCAGTCCTTCCACGAGGAACAGCCATTGCCAGCCGCTCAGGCCCGCGGCGCCGTCGAAGTACGACAGGATCGCGCCCGACGCGGGGCCGGCGATCATCCCCGCGAGGTACAGCGCGGTCATGAAGAGCGCGAACGCCTTCGCGCGCTGCTTCGGCGGATACCATGCGCCGAGATAGAACAGGATGCCGGGGAAGAAGCCGGCCTCGAACACACCCAGCAGGAAGCGGCACGCGTAGAACTGCGCGGGCGTCGTGACGAACATCGTCGCGGCCGAGCCGAGCCCCCACAGCACCATGATCCGGGCGATCGTCCTGCGCGCGCCGATCCGCGCAAGCAGCGCGTTGCTCGGAATCTCGAACGCCATGTAGCCGATGAAGAAGATGCCCGCGCCGAGCCCGTAGACGGCGTCGGAGAAGTGCAGCTCGGCCGCCATCTGCGCGTGCGCGAAGCCGATGTTGATCCGGTCGATGAACGACAGCGTGTAGCAGAGGATCAGGAACGGCAGCAGCCGGCGCGAGATCCGGCGGTAGAGCGCCGGCGTCGTGCCATCGTCGGCGGCGGCCGGGTGGGTCGAAAGGGTCGGGGTCATGAGCACTCCGTCAGAAGCGGTGAACGAGGCCGAGCGCGAACACCTGCTCGGTGCCGCCCGGTTGCGGCTGCAGGCCGACGACGACCGTGTTGCGGGCGTCGCCGCCGTTCTTCATGTAGAGATAGCGTGCGTAGAGCGACGTCCGCTTCGACAGCGGGTGGTCGTACCCGATGCCGAGCGCGGACGCGTCGTTCGCCGAGCCTTTCACGTCGCGGCGTACGATCGAGACGAGCACGCGATCGAGCGCGCCGACGTTGATCGACGCGCCGGCACTCGCGGTCGAGAACGCAGGCAGGTTGCGCGCCGTGCTGACGCCATAGAGAAAAGCGGCGTACAGCTTGACGCGCGCGAATGCATAGTTGGCGGCGAACACGTAGTGGCGAGTCGTCGACGGGGAGACGACGGGCGACAGGTTGCCGGCCGACGTGTCGCCCTGGAAGCCGGCGCCGACGTAGAGCCCGCCGATCCGGTACTGGAGCCCCGCGCCGTAGTTGCGTCCGGCCTGCGTGGACAGCGCGTTCGGCGTCGGGAAGCCGTACGTGGCCATCACGCGCAGGCCGTTCCAGTCGGGGCTCAGGTACGACGCCGCCTGGTTGAAGCGCGGAATCGGCGGCGTCGTGTTGGCGGTGATCGTGTCCGTCGACGTCGCGAGCAGCGCGAGCGGCGACAGTCGTTCGTTGAGCCCGAACGGATCGCCGTCATAGACGATGTAGAACGACGGCGTGTATTGCCGGCCGAGCCGGAGGTCGCCGTAGCGCGTGTTCTGCAGCGCGACATAGGCCTGCCGGTAGAACAGCGTGCCGCCCTGGAACGACCCGTCGGCCGGCGAGAAGCCGCTTTCCAGCACGAACTTCGTCGACGTGCCGCCGCCGAGATCCTCGACGCCCGTCAGCCCGAACCGGCTCGTCGACGAGCCGCCGCCGCTTTGCCGCACGCTCGACAGGCTGCCGATGCGATCGAATTCGACGTAGCTGTCGACGATCCCGTACAGCGTGACCGACGACGCGTGCGCCGATGTGGCGCATAGCACGCACGCGCCGACCAGGAATGCTTTCCGTTGCATGAAGGTGTCTCCGTTCCATGTCTTTTTTCGCGCGCCCGCGTTCTGGGAGCGGTTGCGCGCGTGATGCCGCCGTGTTGCGTCGGGCTCAGCGCCCCTTGAATACCGGCTTGCGCTTCTCGAGGAACGCGCGGGCGCCCTCGATCCGGTCTTCGCTCGCATAGACGTCGGGGCCGACGTCCAGCCGCAGCGCGGCGGCCACCGGCAGCCCCTGGCTGCGGGTCGCGGTTTCCTTGATGCGGCGGATCGTGAGCGGCGCGTTCCCGGCGATCGTCTGCGCGAGTTCGCGCACGGTGTCGTCGAGTGCGGCGCCGGGGACGACGCGGTTCAGCAACCCGGCGCGCTGCGCCTCGTCCACGTCGAAGCGGCGGCCCGTGAACAGCAGCTCCATCGCGATCGCGCGCGGCAGCAAGCGCGGCAGCAGCACGCTCGCGAAGTTCGCGCCCATGCCGACGCGCGCTTCGGGCAATGCGAAGGTCGCGTGGTCGGCGGCGATCCGCAGGTCGCACGCGAGCGCGATCTCGAAGCCGCCGCCGATCGCGTAGCCGTTGATCGCCGCGATGGTCGGCTTGCGTAGCTCGAGGATCAGCTCGTGCACGTTGCGTGCGAGCCCGCGCATCGGCTGCATGCCGCGCATCTCGGGATCGCCGAGATCGACGCCCGCGCAGTACGCGCGTTCGCCCGCGCCGCGGATCACGATGACGCGGATCGACGGGTCGTCGTCGAGCGTGACGAGTTCGTCGCACAGCCGCCGGATGGCTTCGGCGGACAGCGCATTGGCGACGTGCGGACGATGGATCGTCAGCCACGCGATGCCGTTGTCGTCATTGCGCAGGATCGACGGGGCGTCGTCGCCCGTCAGCGAAGAGAACGAGCCGGATGGGGTCATGACGCGCTCCCGGTGGCGTCTGCACGCGTGTCGTGGAGCACACCCGCTTGCCGCAGCGCGTCCCGGCGCGCCGCGTCGATGCCGAGTGCGTCGAGCACGGCGTCGGTGTCGGCGGCGAACGGCTGGGGCGGCCGGCGTATCGATCCGGGCGTGCGGGAGAGTTTGGCGGGGACGCCCGCGCCGGTGTACGTGTCGGTCTTGACGAACATCGCGTTGTGCGCGGCTTGCGGATGGCCGAACGCATCGGCGACGGTGTTCACCGGGCCCGTCGCGACGCCGGCATTCAGCAGCCGCTCGACGATGTCGTCGGCATGCAGTTCGCCAGTCAGCTGGCCGAGCAGCGTATCGAGCGCATCGCGATGCGCGACGCGCTTCGCGTTGGTCGTGAACCGTGGATCGCGCGCCAGCTCGGGCACGCCGAGCGTTTCGACGAGCCGCGCGAACGTGCGGTTGTTGCCGGCGCCGGTCGAGATCGGCTTGTCCTTGCACGGATAGACGCCGTACGGCGCGATCGCCGCATACACGTTGCCGGTCGCGACGGGCACGTCGCCGGTCGCCATCCAGGTCGTGCTGACCGGATGCAGCATCGACAGCGCGGTGCTGAACAGGTCGATGTCGACGTGCTGGCCGAGACCGGAGCGGGTCCGTTCGACCAGCGCGAGCAGGACGCTCGACACGGCACTCAGGCCCGCCGCGTAGTCGACGACCGGGAACGGCACCTTGAGCGGCATGCCGCCCGGTTCGCCGTTGATCGACATGAAGCCGGCGAGACCCTGCGCGACGGCGTCGTAGCCCGGAAACCGCGCCAGCGGGCCGTCGGTGCCGTATCCGGAGATCGAGCAGTGGACGAGGCGCGGGAAGCGCTCGCGCAGGCACCCTTCGTAACCGATGCCCCAGCGTTCGAGCGTGCCCTGCTTGAAGTTGTCGATCAGCACGTCGGCCGTGTCGAGCAGGCGGAACAGCACGTCGCGCCCGTCCGGATGCGACAGGTCGAGCGCGAGATTGCGCTTGTTGCGGTTGAGCCCCCAGTAGTAGCTGGAGATGCCGCTCGGCATCGCGGGCCCCCAGTCGCGCGTTTCGTCGCCTTGCGGCGGTTCGATCTTGATGACGTCCGCGCCGTGGTCGGCGAGCGTTTGCGCGCAGAACGGCCCCGCGTAGACGCGGCTCAGGTCGACCACACGCACGCCTGCGAGTGCGCCTTCGGTACTGCTTGTCATGACGATGTTTCCTTCGATGTGGGATTCGGCGGGCCGGCACGCCGGCATGCGATGCGGCGCGGATTCAACCGCGCGCGGCGAACAGTGCGTTCACGGCTTCGCGGTGTTCGGGGGTGGCGTGCGCGAACGCCTGGTACGACGCCGACAGGTCGAGCAGCGTGTCGAGGCTCGCGTGGCGGCCTTCGCGCAGCAGCCGCTTGGTCAGGCGCAACGCGGTGCCCGAATGCCGGGCGATGCGGCCGGCCAGTTCAAGCGCGTGCGCAAGGAGGTCGCCATCGGGAACGACACGCGATACGAGCCCGCAGCGCAGCGCCGCCTGTGCGTCCAGCGCATCGCCCGTGAACGACATTTCCGCGGCGACGGCGGTGCCGACGATCTGCGGCAGGAACCACGCGCCGCCGTCACCGGGCACGAGGCCGAGGGCGATGAAGCTTTCGGCGAAGCGGGCGCGTTCGGCGGCGATGCGGATGTCGCACATGCACGCGAGATCGGTGCCGGCGCCGATGGCCGGGCCGTTGATCGCCGCGATGGCCGGCACTTCGAGGTGCTGGAACGCGTGCGCAATGCGCTGGATGCCGCGGCGATAGCGTGTCCGGATCGCGGCGAGGTCGTGCGGGTCCGATTCCATGAACGCACGCATCGCCTTCACGTTGCCGCCCGACGAGAACGTCGTGCCGGCACCGGTCAGGACCAGCACGCGGATCGATTCGTCGCGGTTCGCGTCGTCGCAGCATTCGGTCAGTGCGTCGATCGCATCGTTGTCCGAAATGGCGTTGCGTGTTTCCGGACGGTTCATCGTGACGGTCAGGATCGGTCCCTGCCGTTCACGGATCAGAAAGGCTGTCATGGTGTCTCCGAATGTTCCGTGCCGCGCGACTTCACGCCGCCGGCCGAAGCCTAGTATCGTCACGACGGTTGGCGGCGGGAAATTCCGTTCCACATACGTGGAAGGCTCGCCCGGTGGCGTGAGGAGACGGCGGGATGAGCGGAAACGTGGTCAAGAGCGCGGCGCGCGTGTTTGAAGTGCTGGAGCTGTTCAGCACATTGCAGCGGCCGCTGAGCGTGCGGGAGATCTCGACGCGCTGCGGCTATCCGGGGTCGAGCGCGGCGGCGTTGCTGACCAGCATGAAGGCGCTCGGCTATCTCGCGTACGACGATGCCACCCATACGTATGCGCCCACTGCGCGGCTCGTCAATCTCGGTGAAGCGCTCGTCGATTCGACCGCAGGCAGCCGACGGTACTGGCATGCCGTCGCAAAGCGGCTGGCGGTCCGCACGCGCGAGGCCGTCGTGATCGCGGTGCAGAGCGACCTGTACGTGCAGTACATCGATGCGGTCGAGGGTGCGCATACGCTTCCGATCCAGTTCTACGCGCCGATCGGCACGCGTCGCGAGATCTGCATGTCGAGCCTCGGCTGGGCGCTGCTGAGTCTCCAGCCGGACAGCGTGATCCGCCGGCTCGTGTCGCGCAGCATCCGCCGGCTCGGCAAGACGGGCCGGACGATCGACGAAGATGTCGTGCTCGACAAGGTCGAACAGACGCGCCGGTTCGGCTATTCCTATTCGGCGCACACGGTCACGCAGGGCGCCGCGATGATCTCGATGGTGATCGCGGACGGCTGGAACGGCCTGCCGCTGGCCATGGGCGTGGCCGGGCCGGTCGAGCGGATCGAAGCGCAGCGCGACGCGATCGTGCGGGCGATGCGGGAGGTGCTGGCCGGGCAGGGGCCGGATGCCGCGGCGGGCTAGCTGTGAAGCTTCAATAGGTTGTATCGATGGTTCATCCGGACTGAGTCTGGGAGACTGGAAGTCGCCAAACACCCAACCTTCCAGGAACCCAGCCGGATGAACACCCATAAGAATGCCCGACT
>NZ_JAAGPM010000090.1:0-32445 GCF_017104865.1 Burkholderia sp. Ac-20349 | reverse complement strand
ACGCACTGGCATCGGACGAGCACGTCCGTCGCTATCGCGCGCTCTGGGTTCGCCAGGGTCCGCTCGAAGGCAGCACGGTCGCCGTCGCGCAGGGCGTCGCGTCGCAGCAGCGCGGCGCAGCCGTCGATTCCAGCGCTAGCCGAACTGGCCGATAGGGCCTGATCGCCCATCGCGGCCGGCTCGTCGCCAACGACGGCCGGCCGGGCGCCGCGACGCCCGCCGGCTGTGGCGGGCCTCCCATCTCCTGGCTTCCCGGGCACACACGAACCGCGCATTTTTCATTCAGCTATTTGTAATAAACAGACGAATAATTCGAAAAAATAGCGGAATCGCCATCAAGTTGTGCGGTGCACGGTCGTAAATGCACCGGGTGAAGCAATGCTTCGAGCCAACGGGCCGGGCCCGTTCATGACGCAACACAGGATGGATGATGGTGTTCAGGAACCTGACAATTCGCGCGCGCATCGGTTTGACGATGGCATTTCTGGCGGTGCTGCTGGGTGTAACCGGCGTGCTCGGGGTGTACGGCATGACGCGCTCGAACGATTCGACGCGCGATATTTTCACGAACCAGATGCCGAGCGCGGTCGATGTGGCGATGGCGGAAATGTATGCGGCCCGCGAGCGTCTTGCGCTCGACCGCGCGGCGCTGCTGGCCGGCACGCCCGATGCGGCGGCCGCCGTCGAGCGTAGCCGCGCGATGCGCACGCAGGCCGACGCGTGGTGGCAGAAATACCTGGCGCTGCCGCGCGGGCCCGAGGAGGATCGGCTCGCGCAGGACGTCGTCGCGAAGCGCGAGGCGATGCAGCACGGCTGTGACGCGTTCGCGAGCGTCCTTGGCGCGGATCAGCGCGATCGCATCGGCGACGGCGCCAAGCAGCTCCAGGTGCTCTACAACGACCTCGCGGTGGCCAGCGAGGCGCTGCGCAACTTCCAGTTCACCGATGCGCAGGCGAGCTTCAATCATGCGGAATCGGCGTTCGACACGCTGCGCGTGCTGTCGATCGTCGCGCTCGTGGCCGGGATCGGCGCCGCACTGGTGTCGTGGTTGACGCTGAGCCGCGCGATCGGCCGTCCGATTGCCGACGCGCTCGCACATTTCGACGCGATTGCCGCCGGCGACCTGCGCCGGCCGATCGTCGTGGACCGGCATGACGAGATGGGCCAGCTTCTCCAGGGCCTGGGCAAGATGCAGCGCGGGCTCGTCGACACGGTGCGCACCGTGCGCGGCGGCAGCGAGTCGATCGCGACCGCGGCGCGCCAGATTGCGGCCGGCAACATCGATCTGTCGTCGCGCACCGAGGAGCAGGCCGCTGCGCTGCAGGAAACCGCATCGAGCATGGAACAGCTGACCGGGACCGTGAAACAGAACGCGGACAATGCACGCCAGGCCAGTTCGCTGGCCGCGAATGCGTCGGAGATTGCAAACAAGGGCAATACGGTGGTCGGCCAGGTGGTCGGCACGATGGGCGAGATCAACGACAGCTCGGCGAAGATCGCGGACATCATTGCGATCATCGAGGGAATCGCGTTCCAGACCAACATTCTTGCGCTGAATGCAGCGGTCGAAGCCGCGCGGGCAGGCGAGGAGGGCCGAGGTTTCGCGGTCGTCGCGGGCGAGGTGCGCAGCCTGGCCCAGCGTTCGTCGACTGCGGCCAAGGAGATCAAGGTGCTGATCGACGCGTCGGTGGAGCGCATCCGGTCGGGTTCCACGCTGGTCGACGAAGCGGGGCGCACGATGAGCGACGTGATCGGTGCGGTGCAGCGCGTGACGGACATCATGGGCGAGATCGCGGCGGCGTCCGAGGAGCAGAGCGGCGGGATCGACCAGGTGGCGCGTGCGGTCGCACAGATGGACGAGGTCACGCAGCAGAATGCGGCGCTCGTCGAAGAAGCCGCGGCTGCCGCACAGTCGCTCGACGAACAGGCCGGGCGTCTGCGTGAAACAGCGGCGGTATTCCAGCTCGACGACGACACGTCACGCTCGGGCGCCGTGGCACCGGTTGCGGTGCGCCACGCGCCGCGTGCGCCTTCCGTCGCGGTTGCCATGCCCGTCGAGACTGACGTTGCGCAACGCGCAACTGCCGTGCGCGACGATCGCGATGCACCGCCGAAACGCGTGGCCGCAGCGGCGCCGATGCGCAAGCCCGTCGCTGTCGCTGCTGCGCCCGCGCAGTCGGCCGTGACCGCGGACGCGGATGACTGGGAGACCTTCTGATTCGCGCGTGCCGCGCATCTATCCCCATTTGGTGACGAACGACGCCCGCGACATGCGGGCGTCGTCGTTTCTGCGCCGGAAAAAAATGTGACAGGCGATGTGCATGAATGACGATCGTGCATCGTCGCGTGCGTCGCGTGACCTGCATCGCCGGATGCGTGCGCAGCTGCATGTGACGTTCCCGCATCCGTCGTACGGGTATCTCCGTAAGGGCGCTGCGAAAAAAATTTGTAACGGCGCGCGCGACGTGTCGTCGCAAACGGCTGCTCGAACGTATAGGGATGAAGGGGGGAAGTGACGACGTCGGATGTGTCCAACGCACAAGACGTTCCGTCGTTCGACGAGACGTGACGGATGCAGTTTCTGCGGCTCGGGAGATCGATTGTAAAACGACGAAATGTGTCGTCCAAGCGGTGTTGTCGAGAATGACGAACTTCATACGAAGAGTTCGTGAAAAAAAATAAGAAAGGGTTTAGGATGAATTCGAACGCGCTTGCTTCTGCGCAGTCGTACGAAGGCAGGCACGTCTTCAGACTCAGGCGAGGGAGGTAGCATGGATATTTACAGCAGCTTCGCGAACCGCTTCGAAAAAACGCGAGAGGAAGAGCTCTCGCTGGAGGAGTATCTCGCGCTCTGCAAGAACGATCCATCCGCGTACGCGACGGCTGGTGAACGCATGCTGGCAGCAATCGGGGAACCTGAACACATCGATACCCGCAACGAGCCGCGCCTGTCGCGGATCTTTGCGAACAAGGTCATCAAGGTCTATCCGGCATTCCGTGAGTTCTACGGAATGGAGGAAGTGATCGAGCAAGTGGTCGCGTATTTCCGTCACGCTGCGCAAGGGCTCGAAGAGAAGAAGCAGATCCTCTATCTGCTGGGTCCGGTGGGCGGCGGCAAGTCGTCGATCGCCGAGCGTCTGAAGCAACTGATGGAGCGCGTGCCGTTCTATTCGCTGAAGGGTTCGCCCGTCAACGAATCGCCGCTCGGGCTGTTCGACTACGACGAAGACGGTCCGATCCTCGAGGAACAGTACGGCATCCCGCGCCGCTACCTGAAGAACATCCTGAGTCCGTGGGCCGTCAAGCGGCTGCACGAATACAACGGCGACATCCGCCAGTTCCGCGTGGTGCGCCGCTATCCGTCGATCCTGCGGCAGGTCGGCATCGCGAAGACGGAGCCGGGCGACGAGAACAACCAGGACATCTCGTCGCTGGTCGGCAAGGTCGATATCCGCAAGCTCGAACAGTACGCGCAGGACGACGCCGACGCATACAGCTACTCGGGTGGCCTGTGCCTGGCGAACCAGGGCCTGCTCGAGTTCGTCGAAATGTTCAAGGCGCCGATCAAGGTGCTGCACCCGCTGCTCACTGCGACGCAGGAAGGCAACTTCAAGGGCACCGAGGGCTTCGGCGCGATTCCGTTCGACGGGATCATCCTCGCGCACTCGAACGAGTCGGAGTGGAAGGCGTTCCGCAACAACCGCAACAACGAGGCACTGCTCGACCGGATCTTCGTCGTGAAGGTGCCGTACTGCCTGCGTGTATCGGAAGAGACCAAGATCTACGAGAAGCTGATCCGCAACTCGTCGCTGGCCGAGGCCGTGTGCGCGCCGGGCACGCTGAAGATGATGTCGCAGTTCTCGGTGCTGTCGCGCCTGCACGAGCCGGAGAATTCGAGCCTGTTCTCGAAGATGCAGGTGTATGACGGCGAAAACCTCAAGGACACCGATCCGAAGGCGAAGTCTTACCAGGAATACCGCGACTACGCGGGCGTGGACGAAGGGATGACGGGCGTGTCGACACGCTTCGCGTTCAAGATCCTGTCCCGCGTGTTCAACTTCGATTCGAGCGAGGTCGCGGCCAACCCCGTGCACCTGATGTACGTGCTCGAACAGCAGATCGAACGCGAGCAGTTCCCGCCGGAAACCGAGCAGAAGTACCTGTCCTTCGTGAAGGACGTGCTCGCGTCGCGCTACGCGGAGTTCATCGGCAAGGAGATCCAGACGGCCTACCTCGAGTCGTATTCGGAGTACGGCCAGAACATCTTCGACCGCTACGTCACGTATGCGGACTTCTGGATCCAGGACCAGGAATTCCGCGATCACGATACGGGCGAGAGCTTCGACCGCGCCGCGCTGAACGCGGAGCTGGAGAAGATCGAGAAGCCGGCCGGCATCAGTAATCCGAAGGATTACCGCAACGAGATCGTGAACTTCGTGTTGCGTGCGCGGGCGGCGAATGCCGGCAAGAACCCCGTGTGGACGAGCTACGAGAAGTTGCGCGTCGTGATCGAGAAGAAGATGTTCTCGAACACCGAGGAACTGTTGCCGGTGATTTCGTTCAACGCAAAGGGTTCGGCGGAGGAACAGCGCAAGCATGAGGACTTTGTGAACCGGATGGTCGCGAAGGGCTATACGCCGAAGCAGGTGAGGCTGCTTTGCGACTGGTACCTGCGCGTGCGCAAGTCGTCATGACGCGCGCGGTACCGCGCCCGTACGGCGTCGCCGTACGGGTGTTTTCAGAGACGCCGCCCGCATGACGGGAGACGGCATGTGCGGCGAGCGTCCCGGCATATCGACTTTCGAGCGGGAGACCGGGAGTGCTTCATCAAATCATCGACCGCAGGCTGGCCGGCAAGAACAAGAGTATCGCCAACCGCGAACGCTTTCTGCGTCGCGTCAAGAACTACATTCGTCGTGCCGTGTCCGACGCGGTGCGCGACCGTAGCATCAAGGATATCCAGAGCACGCAGAGCATCACGATCCCGCGCAAGGACATCGCGGAGCCGAATTTTCGGCACGGCCCTGGCGGACGTCGTGAATACGTGCACCCCGGCAACGAGGACTACGTGCGCGGCGACAAGATCCCGCGTCCGCAGGGCGGCTCGGGCGGGGGAGGCAGTCAGGCGAGCAACGAGGGCGAAGGGCAGGACGACTTCGTGTTCGAGTTGTCGCGTGACGAGTTCATGCAGTACTTCTTCGACGATCTCGAACTGCCGCGCCTCGTGAAGACGCACCTGCTGACGGTGCCGAGCTGGAAGAACGTGCGCGCGGGCTGGTCGGCGGAAGGCACGCCGAACAACATCGACGTCGTGCGTTCGTTGCGCAGCGCGCTCGGGCGCCGCATCGCGCTCGGCTCGCCGCTCGTCAACGAGCTGCGCGAACTCGAGGCGCAGCTCGAGGCGATGAAGAGCGATCCGGAAGACCGGCGCGCGGAGATCGCGGTGCTCGAGGCCGAGATCCATCACCTGAAGGGGCGCATCTGGCGGATTCCGTTCATCGATCCGTTCGACCTGCGCTACATCAACCGCGTGAAGCAGCCGCAACCGTCGAGCCAGGCCGTGATGTTCTGCCTGATGGACGTGTCGGGCTCGATGGACGAGCAGCGCAAGGATCTGTCGAAGCGCTTCTTCATCCTGCTTTACCTGTTCCTCAAACGGAACTACGAGCGCATCGAGGTCGTGTTCATCCGTCACCACACGCGCGCCGAGGAAGTCGACGAAGATACCTTCTTCCATTCGACCGAAAGCGGCGGCACGGTGGTGTCGAGCGCGCTCGAGCTGATGCGCAAGGTGATGAACGAGCGCTACTCGCCGACCGAGTGGAACATCTACGGCGCGCAGGCGTCCGACGGCGACAACTGGACGGACGATTCGCCCAAGTGTCGCAAAATCCTGGAAGAGGATATCCTCACGAAGACGCGTTACTTCGCGTATATCCAGGTCGCGCCAGAAGAGCAGAACCTGTGGCTGGAATACGCGCAACTGGCCCTGTCACAGCCGCATCTCGCGATGAAAAAAGTGGAATCGGCTGCCGACATTTACCCGGTGTTTCGCGAATTGTTCGAAAAGCAGGTGGAAACGTCATGACGACCCGCCATCTGCACAACGAGTCGCGCGGCTATGCGCCGCGCCCTTCCGGCGACGACACGGCCGGTCCTGCCGCATCGCAGCAACGCGGGCAGGCCGAACCGTCGCCGCCGGCCGCCGACTTGCCCGGCCCAGGGCAAAAGGAAGCGCGTATGAACGTTGCCGAACGCAAGCCGCTGCCGTGCCCGTCCGATTGGACGTTCGAACTGCTCGAGGAATACGACACGCACATCTCGCAGGTCGCGGAACAATACGAGCTCGACATCTACCCGATCCAGCTCGAACTGATCAGCGCCGAACAGATGATGGACGCGTATGCGTCGGTCGGGATGCCCGTCAACTACCGTCACTGGTCGTTCGGCAAGCACTTCCTGTCGACCGAGAAGAGCTACCGTCGCGGCCAGATGGGGCTCGCATACGAAATCGTCATCAACTCGAACCCGTGCATCGCGTATCTGATGGAAGAGAACACGATGACGATGCAGGCGCTCGTCATCGCGCACGCGGCGTACGGGCACAACTCGTTCTTCAAGGGCAACTACCTGTTCCGGCTGTGGACCGACGCGCACGCGATCATCGACTATCTCGTGTACGCGAAGAACTACGTCGCGGAATGCGAAGAGCGCTACGGGCTCGACCGCGTCGAGGAACTGCTCGATTCGTGCCATGCGCTGATGAACTATGGCGTCGACCGCTACAAGCGGCCGCAGAAGCCTTCGCTGTCGAAGGAAGCCGCGCTGCGGCGCGAGCGCGAGGCGTACCTGCAGTCGCAGGTGAACGAACTGTGGCGCACGCTGCCGGGCAAGAAGCCCGAGCTGATGGAAGAGCAGGAAGACCGCTATCCACCTGAGCCGCAGGAGAACCTGCTGTATTTCGCGGAGAAGAATGCACCGCTGCTCGAACCGTGGGAGCGGGAAGTGATCCGCATCGTGCGCAAGATCGGCCAGTATTTCTACCCGCAGCGGCAGACGCAGGTGATGAACGAAGGCTGGGCGACGTTCTGGCACTACACGCTGCTGAACACGCTGTACAACCAGGGGAAGCTGGAAGACGGCTTCATGATGGAGTTCCTGCATTCGCACAGCAACGTGGTCTACCAGCCGCCCGTCACGAAGCCGTACTACAGCGGGATCAACCCGTATGCGCTCGGCTTCTCGATGATGAGCGACATCCGGCGGATCTGCGAAGCGCCGACGGAAGAAGACTACAAGTGGTTTCCGGAGATCGCGGGCACCCCGTGGCTGCCGGCGATGCACTACGCGATGCGCAACTTCAAGGACGAGAGCTTCATCGCACAGTACCTGTCGCCGAGCCTGATCCGCGACATGCGGCTCTTCTCGGTGCTCGACGACGACATGCGCGATTCGCTCGAGGTGTCGGCGATTCACGACGATTCGGGCTATCAGTACGTGCGGCAGGCGCTGTCGAGGCAGTACGACATCCATCACCGCGAGCCGAACATCCAGGTGTGGGCGGTGAACACGCGCGGCGACCGCAGCCTCACGCTGCGCCACTTCATGACCGACAACCGCCATCTGTCGAACGACAGCGACGAGGTGCTCAAGCACATGGCGCGGCTCTGGCAGTTCGACGTGTTCCTGGAAAGCGTCGACGAGGCCGGTACCGTGCGCAAGCGCTACGAGTGCCGCTACGTGCCGCCGGAGGTCCGGATCTGAACCTCGCCAGCGGAAAGTTTGCATCGGACGCCAGCCTTGCGGCTGGCGTTTTCATATGACGAACGCGTGGCAGGAGAAAAATTTTCTACATCCGGACGAACCCGGAGAGCCTGTTACTTTACATTTCGCTAAAATCCTGTAGCGCCGTGCGCCGGAACCGGTGCCACGTGCGATCGCACGCGGCGGCCCCCAGCCGTCTCGCCCAGAAAGCACTAAAAGGAACTGACCAATCCATGGACGTCCAGACCGACCAAGCTGCGCTGTCCGCGCATGACACCCGGCGGCGCGTGTTCGCCATCGTCGGCGCCTCGTCGGGCAACCTCGTCGAGTGGTTCGACTTCTACATCTACTCGTTCTGCGCGCTGTACTTCGCGCCGGCGTTCTTCCCGAGCGGCAACACGACGACACAGCTGCTGAATACGGCGGGCGTGTTCGCGGCCGGCTTCCTGATGCGTCCGATCGGCGGCTGGCTGTTCGGCCGCATCGCCGACCGCCACGGCCGTCGCAACGCGATGATGATCTCGGTGCTGATGATGTGCGGCGGCTCGCTCGTGATCGCGGTGCTGCCGACCTATGCGCAGATCGGCGCGCTCGCGCCCGCGCTGCTGCTGGTCGCGCGGCTGTTCCAGGGGCTGTCGGTGGGCGGCGAATACGGCACGAGCGCGACCTACATGAGCGAGGTGGCACTGAAGGGCCGCCGCGGCTTCTTCGCGTCGTTCCAGTACGTGACGCTGATCGGCGGCCAGCTGTGCGCGCTGCTCGTGCTCGTGATCCTGCAGCAGACGCTGTCGGCCGGCGAACTGAAGGCGTGGGGCTGGCGCATTCCGTTCGTGGTCGGCGCGGCGGCCGCACTGATCTCGCTGTACCTGCGCAAGTCGCTCGACGAGACGTCGACGACCGAATCGCGCGACAAGAAGAACGCGGGCACGATCCGCGGGGTGTGGCAGCACAAGGGCGCGTTCTTCACGGTGGTCGGCTTTACGGCCGGCGGCTCGCTGATCTTCTACACGTTCACGACGTACATGCAGAAGTACCTCGTGAACACGGCCGGCATGCATGCGAAGACGGCCAGCAACGTGATGACCGTCGCGCTGCTCGTCTACATGCTGATGCAGCCGGTGTTCGGTGCGCTGTCCGACAAGATCGGCCGCCGCACGTCGATGATCCTGTTCGGTACGTTCTCGGTGATCGGCACGGTGCCGCTGATGCATGCGTTGAAGGACGTGACGAGCCCGGTGACCGCGTTCGTGCTGATTACGATCGCGCTCGCGATCGTCAGCTTCTACACGTCGATCAGCGGGCTGATCAAGGCCGAGATGTTCCCGCCGGAAGTGCGCGCGATGGGTGTCGGCCTGTCGTACGCGGTCGCGAACGCGATCTTCGGCGGCTCGGCCGAGTACGTCGCGCTGTGGTTCAAGTCGATCGGCAGCGAGGAAACCTTCTACTGGTACGTGACCGTGCTGTGCGCGATCTCGCTGCTCGTGTCGTGGCTGATGCGCGACCCGAGCAAGGAAGGGTATCTGCGTCACGAGCCGTGACCGGCAGGGCAGTCTCGCGAGGCTGCCCGCATCGACCGGTAACGTTCGACAGGACGGCGCTCCGCCACACCGGCGGCGCGCCGTTTTTTCATGCGTGGCATCTTCGTGTGGACGCGTGCAAGCTCATCGCGGGACGCACGATATCGATATCGCAATCGCTTCGTTGTCCGCAGCGGGCGATGCTTTTATCCTGAGCATGTAGTTCGTGTGACACCTCCTTGACTGGGATTCGCGCCCGCTGCTTGCAGCGGGCGTCTTTTTATCCAGGTTCGCCGACCGGCTCCGTCGCACGCTCGTTTCTTGCGGGACACGAAATATAATGGCGCTCGCGCTGCCCACGCGCGACAACCCATACCAAGATCCCATGAGAGAACAACCAACTTCCCGGCCGTGGCTGACGATTCTCCTGGCCGTCGTCAATACCGCAATTTTCGTGCTGATATGGCGACAGGCATCGTATGGCGAGCTGTCGAACCCGCTGCTGCTCGACTGGGGGGCGAACTTCGCGCCGTATACGCTCACCGGGCAGCCGTGGCGGCTGCTGACAAGCGCGTTTCTGCACGGCAGCTGGACGCATCTTTTACTCAACATGTACATGCTGATCGTGCTCGGCACGGTGCTCGAACGCACCGGCGGTACGCTGCGGTTCGGTGTCGCGTACCTGTTGTCCGCGCTCGGCGGCTCGCTGCTGAGCGCGCTGTGGCATGGCTATCACGAAGTCGGCAGCACCAGTTTCGCGTTCGGTGTCGCGCTGGAGTCCAGCGGGATCCGGCCGGTCGTGAGTGTCGGCGCGTCGGGCGCGCTGATGGGACTGGCCGGCGCGGCCGCGGCATTCGCGCTGCGACGCGGGCGCGACGGCGGCCGCGATGCGCCGGTTGCCATCAATCTCGGCGCGGTCGGGCAGGTGATCGCGATCAACCTGGCATCGGGCTTTTTCATCTCCGGCATCGACCAGGCAGCGCATCTCGGCGGCGTGGTCGCCGGGTTCGTTGCCGGTTGGCTGATGTACGGGGCCGGCCGCTCGACGCGCGTTGCCGTGCCGCTCGTACTCGCGGTGCTCGGCAGCGCGGCGATGTTGTTCGCCGCGCAGCGGGCGGGCAGCGAGGAACTGCAAGGCTGGCGCGTCGCGACAATTCGCGAGGTCGCGCGCGACGCCGCGCAGCGGCAGGCGAAACAGCAGGCGGCCGCGATTGCCGAGCAGATTCGCGACGACGAGCAGCACCGCCCGACGCCCGTATCGGCCGAGCAGGCGGCAGGCGCCGTCGTGCCGGTCGGCAAGTGGCCGTACGCGATGGTGCTGGGCGCGTCGGGCAAACGTCTGTACGTGACCGACATCGACCGGAACGCACTCGTCGTCGTCGACGTCGAGCGGCATGCAGTCGTCCGCACGATCGAAGGCGAGCCGTTCGCGACGGGACTCGACGGCTGCCCGGGCAACATGTGCCGCGGCCGCGGCGCGAGCGGCCTGTACGTGAGCCCCGACGAACGCTACGCGTATGTCGCGTCGATGCGCGAGAACGGCCTCGTGCGCATCGACCTGAACAGCGGCGCGATTGTCGACGGCGTGACGCTCGGGCGGTTCCCGCGCGCGATCGTCGCATCCGCGTCGAACGACAGGTTGTACGTGCTGAACAGCGTCGACGACACGATTTCCGTCGTCAGTCTCGCGCACTGGCCGCAGGTCATCGCGACGCTGCCGCTCGGCGAGCATGACGCGTCGGGCGTCGAGTTCGGCCGCGCGCTGTCGATGTGGCTGTCGCCCGACGGCCGACGGCTGTATGCGTATGCGATGCAGAAGAGCGCGATCGTTGCATTCGATACGGCGACGAATGCGCCGGTGCAGACCTATCCGGTCGATTCGGATTTCATCCAGGCGCAGCCGGCCGCGAAGGGCGCGGGTGTCTGGGTCTACAACGCGTCGTCGATTCAGTGGCGGGATGTGTCGAGCCTGGCCGTACGCGACCGTTATCCGGTCTGCCAGACGTCGGTGCACAGCTTCGACGGCAGCGGCGACGGTTCGCTGATCGCCGTGGGCAGCTACGATGACAAGCCGATGCGCGTGATCAAGACCGCTACGCGCCGCACCGTTGGCGAGTTTCCGGTTGCGGGCGGCGTGTCGCAGGTGATCTTCGCGCCGGATCACCGGGCGCTGTTCGCGCTGGGCGGATCGGGCACGCTGTCGTTCCTGAGCATGGACCGCTCGCTCGACTACCTGCAGGACGGCGGCGACGGCGAGTTCCTGTGTGCAGCGTCCGAGGACGCTGCCGAAGACGGCGGCAGCGAATGACCTCGCGCGCAGGTGCGTGCGGGGCACATGCCGCCCCTCATCACGAAACCCGCTGAGCAAAGCACCATTTGTTGGTTCGGAATTACCGCACGCGCTGATACGTTAGCGGCTTCGCGACGACACACTCCGTCGCGATGTTCTTCGAACCGGGCCGCCGCGCGATCCGCGGCGGCCTTCATAACAAATCAGGTCGTGCTCATGAAAATCCACACGCTCGCTACGTGGCTCGTCGGGGCTGCGCTCATTACCGCAGGCACCGTCGCGCATGCGGACCGTCTCGACGACATCAAGAAAGCCGGTGTGCTGCGCGTCGCGACGTTCGACAGCAACCCGCCGTTCGGCTATGTCGACGGCAAGAGCAATCACATCGTCGGCCTCGACGTCGACTATGCGAAGGCCCTCGCCGACAAGCTCGGCGTGAAGCTGCAACTCCAGCCGACCAACCCCGCGAACCGCATTCCGTTCCTGACGTCCGGCAAGGTCGATCTCGTGCTCGCGAACTTCACGATCACCGACGAGCGCGCGAAGCAGGTCGATTTCAGCATTCCGTATTTCTCGTCGGGCCAGCAGTTTCTCGCGAAGAAGGGCGTGCTGAAATCGGCCGACCAGCTGAATGCGCTGCGCGTCGGTGCCGACAAGGGGACGACCAACGAGATCACGCTGCGCGAGAAATTCCCGAAGGCGACGATCGTCGCGTATGACGACACGCCGTTCGCGTTCGCCGCGCTGCGCGCCGGCAACGTGCAGGCGATCACGCAGGACGGCCCGAAGCTGATCGGCCTGCTCGCGAACGTGCCCGACAAGCAGAACTACGAGATCCCGGCGTTCACGATCTCCAACGACTACATGGGCGTCGGCGTGCCGAAGGGCGAGACGCGCCTGCTCGGCTTCGTCAACGACACGCTGAAGGGGCTCGAGGCGAACGGCCGCGCCGTGCAGATCTACGACGCATGGTTCGGGCCGACGACGAAGACGCCGCTCACGCGCATCTTCCGGATCGGCGACAAGACCTGATCCGCGTCGCACGCGCGCCGCGCTCGGCCGGATCATCGGCCTCGCGGCGCTTTCCGTTTTCTTCCGATCGCGCGCTTCGCGCCCGCAACACAGCATGCTCGGGTTGGCTCCCAAATATCTGTCCTGGCTCTGGCAGGGCTTCCTGCTGACGCTCGGCCTCGCGGCCGCGTCGGCCGTTGCCGCGACCGCCGGCGGGCTGCTGCTCGCGGTGATGCGGCATGCACGCGGCATGGCGCCGCGCACGGTGGCGGCCGCGTACGTCGTCACGTTCCGCAACACGCCGCTGCTCGTGCAGTTGCTGTTCTGGTATTTCGGTGTCGCGTCGTTGTTGCCCGACACCTGGATCGCGTGGCTGAACGCGCGCCATGCGTTGAGCATCGGCCCGTTCACGCTCGCATGGCCGTCGTTCGAATTCGTCGCGGGCTGGGTCGGATTGAGCGCGTATACGGCCGCGTTCGTCGCCGAGGAATGCGAAGCGGGCCTGCGCGGCGTGCGGCGCGCGCAGCACGATGCCGCGGCCGCGCTCGGCCTCACGCCGATGCAGTCGCTGCGCTACGTGGTGCTGCCGCAGGCCGTGCGCATCGCGTTGCCGCCGCTGTTCGGCCAATACATGAATCTCGTGAAGAACTCGTCGCTCGCGATGGCGATCGGCGTGGCCGAGCTGTCGTATGCATCGCGGCAGGTCGAGACCGAGACGTTCAGGACGTTCGCCGCATTCGGCGTCGCGACCGTGCTGTACGTCGCGGCGGTGGCCGCGATCGAAGCGGGCGCGTATGCGGCGACGCAATGGCGCGACCGGCTGGGAGCGGGGCGCTGACGATGGATTTTTCGCTGCTGCTCACCAATCTGCCGTACCTGCTCGTCGGCGCGTTCCCGGAAGGGCCGCTCGGCGGGGCCGCGCTGTCGCTGCTGCTCGCGATCGCGTCGGCCGTCGCATCGGCCGTGCTCGGCATCGCGCTCGGCGTGGCGATGGCGCTCGCGCGCGGCCCGGCGCGCGTGCTGTTGCTCGCGTTCATCGGCTTCTTCCGCGCGATTCCGGTGCTGATGCTGATTTTCTGGACTTACTTCCTGATGCCGATGCTGCTGCACATGGACGTGCCGGGGCTCGCGACGGTCGTGTGCGCGCTCGCGCTGATCGGCGGCGCGTATCTCGCGCACGCGGTGCATGCGGGCATCGTCGCGGCGGGCGACGGGCAATGGCAGGCCGGGCTGTCGCTCGGGCTCACGCGCTGGCAGACGGTGCGCTACGTGCTGCTGCCGCAGGCGATCCGGATCATGACGCCGTCGTTCGTCAACCAGTGGGTCGCGCTCGTGAAGGACACGTCGCTTGCGTATATCGTCGGCGTGCCTGAGCTGTCGTTCGTCGCGACGCAGGTGAACAACCGGCTGATGGTGTATCCGGCGCCGATCTTCCTGTTCGTTGCGCTGATCTATCTGGTGCTGTGCACGTCGCTCGACGGCGCGGCACGCTGGCTGCTGTCGCGGCGCCCGCGCGCGGAACGCGCTGCGCAGGTGGCGGGCGAGTGCACGGAACCCGCACGATAAAGGCGTGTTGCGGCTGTCTCGCGATGCCGGCGAGGATGTGTAGGTGAATCTTCGCAGTCGACAGCCCGCCAGGCAGGGCGGACAGGAACGGTAGCGGGCCGGCCGCGCGCCGCTGCTCGTCGAGCGACGGCGCGTGGCAGGTGCATCACGACGCGGAGTAATGCGTATTGAAGACCGCGCGCAGCGTCGAGGTGTCGATCGCGAAATCGCCCCACAGCGGCCCGTCGTTCTGCGCGAACGCGAACGGCGCCGTATTGATCGACGCGAGGCGGAGGCGCCATTGCGCCGCTTCCTGGCGGAAGGCGGTGAGCTGCATGTCGGACAGCGCCGTCTGCGCGCTCGCGAGCGTGACGAGCGGATCGACCGGATTGTTCGCGACGCGCACCTCGAAGTGCAGGTGCGGGCCCGTCGCGGCGCCGGTCATCCCGACCGAGCCGATGCGCTGGCCCTGCTTCACGGTCTCGCCCGTCTTGAGGCCGTGCGCGAACGCGGACAGGTGCGCGTAGTAGGTCGAATAACCATCGGCGTGATCGACGATCACGTAGCGGCCGTAGCCACCCGGATCGGTACCGACGAACGACACGACGCCGTCGGCCGCCGCGTCGACCGGCGTGCCGGTCGGCGCGGCGAGATCGACGCCCGTGTGGAATGCCATCGCCTGCGACAGCGGATGGATGCGCTCGCCGAAGAACGAGCTGATGCGCGTCCACTTGACCGGCATCGTGAAGGCCGCGGCTTCGAGCGGCGAGCCGTCGAGCGCGTAGTACGCGCCGTGCTCGGCGCCCGGCGCGCGGAACCAGATTGCGCCAAAGGTGCGGCCGGCGACGCGCAGTTCGAGCGCGGTGAGGCGCGGCGTGCCGTCGTTCATATCGAACGCGACGCGGTAATAGTCGCCGCGCTGCGCGCTCGCCCGCATCGCGACCTTGCCGCTGACGAGATCGCCGAGCTGGATGCGCACCTCGGGCGGCACGTCGAGACGGTTCAGCGTATCGGACAGCGTGAGCTCGATGTCGCCCGCGCGCATGCCGTGCTGGTTTTCAGGGGCCGCGAACTGGAACAGGCTCGCATAGCCGAGCATGTCGTTGCGGTGTGCGCTGAGCGGTGCGAACAGGCCCGGCTGCTGGCTGCGGTCGTGGCGTTCGCCGGCATCGTTGCGCTCGCCGATCGTCCGGGCGAGCTCGCTCGTCACGAAATGCTGCGCGGTGGGAAACGGCGTGTCGGACAGCACGCGCTGCGGCAGCGCGGCCGTGCCCGAGTCGACGGCGCCCGGTAATTGCGACACGGCCGGCAGTGCGGCGAGGCCGAGGGCGGCGAGGGCGCCGAGCACGGCGGCCGGCACGAGCGCGCGCGCAATGCGCTGCGCGCGGCCGGGCGCGAAAGCATCAGGGGTAGCGGCAGACTTGACCAAGGTGTCCACATCCAGGAAAGCGGTTCAAAGGGGTGTGGGCAGGGTCCACCGGCGGCACAGCCGTCGGGCAGCGACGGGGCGGGCGGCGGGCGTGCAACAAAACAGGCCCCGCCAGGGGCCTGTGTCGTTTCCGTTCGACCCAACGCGCGGGGCGGGCCCGCTTCGAACGGCGGCGTGCATACCGTGTCGTACCCGGTTATCACGAAGACGCTAAAGAAAGATGACAGCGTCAGTCTACCGATGTTCCGTGAAACGTTAAAAATTTTAAAGGGGGTCAGCTCATTCGTTTCGCAGTGCGGTAAATCGGGTTAAATCAGCATTTATTACGACAATTTCAATCAGGCCGGCAATTTGTGCGCGCGGCTGCGCAACGCGGCAGACGTGCGCACGGTGTCGAAGCCGGCGTCGAGCATGGCCTCGGCGTCGTTCCACAGGTTGCCGCGCAGCCGGTTGGTCCAGATCATCGACGCGAACACGCCTTCGAGCAGCGACACGAGATAGACGGCGGCCAGATGCACGTCGAGATCGGCGGCGATTTCGCCGGCCGCGATCGCGCGGCGCAGCAGTGCCTTCGTGATCCGCAGCATCTGCAATTCGAGCAGCATGCGGCGCCGCTGCAGCGCGCCGTTCTCTTCGCTCTGCTCGCACTTCGTATAGAGGATCACGAGCACGCGCTGCATCGGCCCCGGCTCGCCGCATTCCTGCAGATAGTGCGATGCGGCGTGCCGCAGCGTGGCGAGCGGGGGCAGCCCCTCGCCCGCGTCGAAGCCTTCCGACGTGCGCGCGAACGCGCGGTCGCACATCGCGAGACACACTTCCATCTTGTTGCGGTAGTGGCCGTAGACGGCGCCGCGCGACATCCCGGCGGCCTCGGCGAGATCCGCCATCGCGGTTTGCGCCACGCCTTTCTCGAGCAGCACGAGCTCGGCGGCGTCGAGGATCCGGTGCTTGATGGCGAGCGATTCTTCGCGGGTCTTGCGGGCCATGTCCTGAGATTCCTTACAGTTCGCTGTCGTTTTATTGAGACAGTGTGACGGTCAGATTGAAGGGGCGTGTATTTAATCAGTCGTGACTGATTATAATCGGCCACCCTGAGCTGCCGCATTTTATCGGCGGCGATCGATCCGAGGTCACACATGAATAACAATCGCTCCCTGTTGCGCCACCGGCTGGCGCCGTTCGCGCTGGCGGCCGTGCTGGCCCTGGCCGGATGTGGAAAGGGCGACAAGGACACCGCGCCGGAGACCGCGAAACAGGCCACGGTCGTGACGGTGCATCCGACGGCCGTGCCGATGACCGTCGAACTGCCGGGCCGGCTCGACGCATACCGGCAGGCGGAAGTGCGCGCGCGGGTCGCGGGCATCGTGACCGCACGCACCTATGAGGAAGGCCAGGAAGTGAAGCAGGGCGCGGTGCTGTTCCGCATCGATCCCGCGCCGCTGAAGGCCGCGCGCGACGCCGCGCAGGGTGCGTTCGCGAAGGCGCAGGCCGCCGCGCTCGCGGCGAGCGACAAGCGCCGCCGTTACGACGATCTCGTGCGCGACCGCGCAGTGAGCGAGCGCGACCACACCGAGGCCGTTGCCGGCGACACGCAGGCGAAGGCCGACGTCGCGTCCGCGAAGGCGGAGCTCGCACGGGCACAGTTGCAGCTCGACTATGCGACCGTCACCGCGCCGATCGCGGGCCGCGCACGGCGCGCGCTCGTGACCGAAGGCGCGCTCGTCGGCCAGGACCAGGCGACGCCGCTCACGACCGTCGAGCAGCTCGATCCGATCTACGTGAACTTCTCGCAGCCGGCCGCCGATGTCGACGCGCTGCGCCGCGCGGTGAAGAGCGGGCGGGCAACGGGCATCGCGCAGCACGACATCGCGGTGACGCTGCTGCGCGCCGACGGCACCGCATATCCGCTGAAGGGCAAGCTGCTGTTCAGCGATCTCGCGGTCGATCCGACCACCGACACCGTCGCGATGCGCGCGCTGTTCCCGAATCCGGAGCGCGAGTTGCTGCCGGGCGCGTATGTGCGGATCGCGCTCGACACGGCCGTCGACCAGCGGGCGATCCTCGTGCCGCGCGATGCGCTGCTGCGCACGACCGACCGCACGTCGGTGCGGGTCGTCGGTACGAACGGCAAGGTCAAGGACGTCGAGGTCGTGGCCGACCAGATGACCGGCCATGACTGGCGCATCACGCGCGGCCTCGCGGGCGGCGAGCGCGTGATCGTCGACAACGCCGCGCAGTTCGCGCCCGATACGGCCGTCAAGCCCGTCGAGAAGGCGCCGCCGTCGAAGGCAGCGCCGGCAGCGGCCGCTTCGCAGGCGGCTGCCCGTCAAACCTGACCGGTTAACACCACACCACCATGGCACGTTTCTTCATCGATCGCCCCGTCTTCGCGTGGGTGATCGCAATCTTCATCATGCTGGGCGGCGCATTCGCGATCCGCGCGCTGCCCGTTGCTCAGTACCCGGACATCGCACCGCCCGTCGTCAGCATCTATGCGACATACCCGGGCGCGTCCGCGCAGGTCGTCGAGGAATCGGTGACCGCGCTGATCGAGCGCGAAATGAACGGTGCGCCGGGGCTGATGTACACGTCGGCCACCAGCAGCGCCGGGATGGCGTCGCTGTACCTGACGTTCAAGCAGGGCGTGAATGCCGATCTCGCGGCCGTCGAAGTGCAGAACCGGCTGAAGACGGTCGAGGCGCGGCTGCCCGAACCGGTACGGCGTGACGGTATCCAGGTCGAGAAGGCCGCCGACAACATCCAGTTCGTGGTGTCGCTGACGTCCGACGACGGCCGGATGACCGGCGTGCAGCTCGGCGAATATGCGTCGGCGAACGTCGTGCAGGCACTGCGTCGCGTCGAGGGCGTCGGCAAGGTGCAGTTCTGGGGCGCCGAGTACGCGATGCGGATCTGGCCCGACCCGGTGAAGATGGCCGGGCACGGCCTCACCGCGTCCGATATCGCGTCGGCGGTGCGCGCACACAACGCGCGCGTGACGATCGGCGACATCGGCCGCACCGCAGTGCCGGCCAGCGCGCCGATCGCGGCGACCGTGTTCGCCGATGCACCGCTCAAGACGCCCGCCGATTTCGGCGCGATCGCGCTGCGCACGCAGGCCGACGGCTCCGCGCTGTACCTGCGCGACGTCGCACGCATCGAGTTCGGCGGCAACGACTACAACTACCCGTCGTACGTGAACGGCAAGGTCGCGACCGGGATGGGCATCAAGCTTGCGCCGGGCTCGAACGCGGTCTCCACCGAGAAGCGCGTGCGCGCGACGATGGACGAGCTGTCCGCGTATTTCCCGCCGGGCGTGAAGTACCAGATCCCGTACGAGACGTCGTCGTTCGTGCGCGTGTCGATGAACAAGGTCGTCACGACGCTGATCGAGGCCGGCGTGCTCGTGTTCCTCGTGATGTTCCTGTTCATGCAGAACCTGCGGGCGACGCTGATCCCGACGCTCGTCGTGCCGGTCGCGCTCGCGGGCACGTTCGGCGTGATGTATGCGGCGGGCTTCTCGATCAACGTGCTGACGATGTTCGGGATGGTGCTCGCGATCGGCATCCTCGTCGACGACGCGATCGTCGTGGTCGAGAACGTCGAGCGGCTGATGGTCGAGGAGGGGCTCGGGCCCTACGATGCGACCGTCAAGGCGATGAAGCAGATCAGCGGCGCGATCATCGGGATCACCGTGGTGCTGACGTCGGTGTTCTTGCCGATGGCGTTCTTCGGTGGCGCGGTGGGCAACATCTACCGGCAGTTCGCGCTGTCGCTTGCGGTGTCGATCGGCTTCTCGGCCTTCCTCGCACTGTCGCTGACGCCCGCGCTGTGTGCGACGCTGCTCAAGCCGGTGTCCGGCGACCATCACGAGAAGCGCGGCTTCTTCGGCTGGTTCAACCGCTTCGTCGCAAACTCGACGCAGCGCTATGCGACGCGCGTCGGCACGATGCTGAAGAAGCCGGTGCGCTGGCTCGTCGTGTACGGCGCGCTGACCGGGGCCGCGGCGCTGATGCTTACGCAGCTGCCGACCGCGTTCCTGCCGGACGAGGACCAGGGCAACTTCATGGTGATGGTGATCCGCCCGCAAGGCACGCCGCTCGCGGAAACGATGCAGAGCGTGCGGGAAGTCGAGTCGACCATCCGCCGCGACGAGCCGGCCGCCTACACGTATGCGCTCGGCGGTTTCAACCTGTACGGAGAAGGGCCGAACGGCGGGATGATCTTCGTTACGCTGAAGAACTGGAAGGAGCGCAAGTCCGAAGACGCGCACGTGCAGGCGATCGTTGCGCGCATCAACGAGCGCTTCGCGGGCACGCCGAACACGACGGTGTTCGCGATGAACTCGCCGGCGCTGCCCGATCTCGGCTCGACGAGCGGCTTCGACTTCCGGCTGCAGAACCGCGGCGGGCTCGACTACGCGACGTTCAGCGCCGCGCGCGAGCAGCTGCTCGCGACGGGCCGCAAGGATCCGGCGTTGACCGACCTGATGTTCGCCGGCACGCAGGACGCGCCGCAGTTGAAGCTCGACATCGATCGCGCGAAGGCGTCCGCACTCGGCGTGTCGATGGACGAGATCAACACGACGCTCGCGGTGATGTTCGGCTCCGACTATATCGGCGACTTCATGCACGGCACGCAGGTGCGGCGCGTGATCGTGCAGGCCGACGGGCTGCACCGGCTCGATCCGGACGACGTGAAGAAGCTGCGCGTGCGCAACTCGCATGGCGAGATGGTGCCGCTCGCGGCGTTCACGACGCTGCACTGGACGCTCGGGCCGCCGCAGCTCACGCGCTACAACGGCTTTCCGTCGTTCACGATCAACGGCTCGGCCGCGGAAGGCCACAGCAGCGGCGAGGCGATGGCCGCGATCGAGCGGCTCGCCGGGAAGCTGCCGGCCGGTACCGGCTACTCGTGGTCGGGGCAGTCGTTCGAGGAGCGGCTGTCGGGTGCGCAGGCGCCGATGCTGTTCGCGCTGTCGGTGCTCGTCGTGTTCCTCGCGCTCGCGGCGCTTTACGAGAGCTGGTCGATTCCGTTCGCGGTGATGCTGGTCGTGCCGCTCGGCGTGATCGGCGCGGTGCTCGGCGTCACGCTGCGGATGATGCCGAACGACATCTACTTCAAGGTGGGGCTGATCGCGACGATCGGGCTGTCCGCGAAGAACGCGATCCTGATCGTCGAAGTCGCGAAGGACCTGGTCGCGCAGCGCATGTCGCTCGTCGACGCGGCGCTCGAGGCCGCGCGCCTGCGGCTGCGGCCGATCGTGATGACGTCGCTCGCGTTCGGCGTCGGCGTGCTGCCGCTCGCGTTCGCGTCGGGCGCCGCGTCCGGCGCGCAGATGGCGATCGGCACCGGCGTGCTGGGCGGCGTGATCACGGCGACCGTGCTCGCGGTGTTCCTCGTCCCGCTGTTTTTCGTGATCGTCGGCCGCCTGTTCGACGTCGGCCCGCGCCGGCGCGGCGGGGCGCAGCCGGCGACGATGGAGGGTTCCCAATGATGTTTGCGCTCAATGCACGCGCCGCGCTGCGGGTTCAGGTAGCGCTGGCCGCCGCGTTCGCGCTGGCCGGCTGCACGCTCGCGCCGCGTTACGAGCGGCCGGCGGCGCCGGTGCCGGCTACCTATGCGCCGGTCGACGGCGGTGCCGCACCCGCGGCGGCCGCAACGTCAACCGCCGACGCCGCGCTGCTCGACGACTGGCGCACGTACTTTACCGATGCCGCGCTGCAGGCATGGATCGATGCGGCGCTCGCGAACAACCGCGACCTGCGGGTCGCGGCCGGCCGGCTCGAGGAAGCGCGTGCGCTGTACGGCGTGCAGCGCGCGGACCTGATGCCGTCGGTCGATGCGAATCTGGGCTATGACCGTGCGCGTCAGTACGATCCGGTCGTGCGCGAAAGCGCGATCAGCGGGCTGTATCGCGCGGGCGTCGGCATCAGCGCGTACGAGCTCGACCTGTTCGGCCGCGTGCGCAGTCTGTCCGACGCGGCGCTCGCCGAATATTTCGCGACGGCCAACGCACAGCGCACGGTGCGTATCGGCGTGATTGCCGATGTGGCGGGCGCGTACGTCTCGGAGCGCTCGCTGCACGAACAGCTCGCGTTGGCGCAGCGTACGCTGGACGCACGCGAACGCATGGCCGCGCTCACGCAGCGCCGCTATGCAGCCGGCACGAGCGACGCGATCGAGCTGCGCTCGGCCGAGATGCTGGTGGCCTCCGCGCGCGCGTCGCAGGCCGCACTGGAGCGCGAGCATGCGCAGTCCGTGCGGGCGCTGCAGCTGCTCGCGGGCGATTTCGCGCGCAACGCGCCCGGCGACACGACTGCGCTCGACACGCTGTCGATCGCGCCCGTGGCGCCCGGCGCACCGAGTGCGCTGCTCGAGCGGCGGCCGGACATCCGGCAGGCGGAGGCACGGCTCAAGGCCGCCAACGCGCAGATCGGCGCCGCGCGCGCGGCGTTCTTCCCGCGCATCACGCTGACGACCGATTACGGCTCGGTCAGCGACGCATTCTCGAGCCTGTTTACCGGCGGCACGGGCGTGTGGACGTTCGCGCCGCGCATCACGCTGCCGATCTTCGCGGGCGGACGCAATCGCGCGAACCTCGACGTCGCGAACGCGCGCAAGCACATCGCGGTGGCCGAATACGAGAAGACGGTGCAGACCGCGTTCCGCGAAGTGGCCGACGCATTCGCCGCGCGCGACTGGATCGATCGCCAGCTCGTCGCGCAGCAGGACGTGTATGCGGCCGACGGCGCGCGGCTGAAGCTCGCGGAGCGCCGCTACGCGGGTGGCGTGGCGACGTATCTCGAACTGCTCGACGCGCAGCGCAGTACCTACGAGTCGGGGCAGGAGCTGATCCGGCTCAAGCAGCTCAGGCTCGCGAATGCGATCACGCTGTACCGCGCGCTCGGCGGCGGCTGGTCGCCGGTGTCGGCGGAGGCCGAGGCGTCCGCGTAATACCCGTCGCCTGACGCGGCAGCGCGTCAGGCGGCACAACGGCGGCGGTACGATGCGACGTGCCGCCGCCGTTTTCTTCAACCGATATCGCTGTTCTCGCGATATCTTTCCCCACCGATATTCCCCACCGACAGGCCGGGCAGGACGTTTTTCATCCTGCGGCAGCGCGCACATGCGCGTTCCGGAACGGCCTGCGTCCGGCGACCGTTCGTGTCGCAATCCCGCGCAAACGTGTGCGGTTCATTTTTCCTTTTCTCGCGCCTGCGATGCGACCCGGATGTCGGGTTCCGGCGGCCACTCAGGCACGCGCTTTCCGATCCGGAATTGACGCCCGGATTAATCCATGTATTGGAAATAATGAGGGCGGCAAAGTGTCGCAGTAAAACGTTTGTATTTATATCGCAATCGTTTGCGCGAAAAAATTGGCTTGATTAAATCGTCGGTTAATTTCCTGTTTGTTGAAAATGATTTGATATTGGCGTTGTCGCCTGACAACGATGGCGGAGCCGGACAATGTTTTGTCTTTTTCCGGATGGGTATTGCGGGATCCTTTTCCAGCAAGGAGGAGCGGGGCGGTATCGGTTGTCGGCCGGAAATTTCTTTAATCTTCAATTGCTTCCGAAAAATAAAGAAGGACTGCGGATAAAAATAAATGGATTGAAAATTGACGGGAAAGAGTGTGAATTTAGAGGGGTGAATCGGACATTGTCAGGGGGATTTGACAATGATTTACAGAAAACTTTCATGTTTATCTCGATAATGCCGCCTCGTGACGGACGGGAGCCACCACACGCTGCCGTTTGTGTCCGCCACGTCATCTACTCCATTTGCACTCCTTACGGGTAACGTCATGAAAAAATCCCTCCTGACCGCTGTCGCACTCGCGGCCCTGTCGACCTCGGCCTTCGCAGCGGGCACCGGCACGATCAACTTCACGGGCGAGATCGTCGCGGGCGCATGCGGCATCGACGCTAACTCGGACAACCAGACCGTTCGCCTCGGCAAAGTGCCGACCAACGTGTTCAAGAAGGTTGGCGACAAGTCCACCGCGGTCAACTTCGACATCGTTCTGACCGATTGCGACACCAGCATTTCCAAGAACGCACTCTTCACGTTCACGGGTACGTCGAGCGCTGGCCAGCCGAAGCTGATCGCCACGGTCGGTTCGGCCGCCAACGTCGGTATCCGCCTGCAGGCTCCGTCGGGTGAATACCTCGACAACGGCGTCGAGCAGAAAGCACCGACCGTGCTGCAAAACGGTTCGAACACCGTGCGCTTCGCGGCAATGTACGAATCGACGGCCGCCGACGTCACGCCGGGTTCCGCCGACGCCGTCGCGAACTTCACGGTCCGCTACCAGTAAGCATCGGTATTGGAGGAGGGGGCGTGCATCCCTTCCTCCGTCTTCCTGCCTTCCTGTTCTCTTCTCCTCGGATTTTCGGTAGCGCCGCGTGCGAATCAGACATTCCTTCCTTTGCGTCTCCGTGCTGGTTGTCGGCAGCCAGGGCCATGCGACGGAATTCAATTCGTCGTTTCTCGACATCGACGGAACGGGCAACGTCGACCTGTCGCAGTTCTCGCAGGCCGACTTCACGCTGCCGGGCGAGTACATGCTCGACGTGCAGGTCAACGACCTGTTCCTCGGGCTGCAGGCGATCGAGTTCGTGGCTGTCGACGCGTCCGGTGCGGGCAAGCCGTGCCTGCGCCCGGAACTCGTCGCGCGGTTCGGCCTGAAGCCGTCGCTTGCGAAGGACCTGCCGCGCTTCCAGGGCGGAAGCTGCGTCGACCTGACGGCGATCGAAGGCGCGACCGTGCGTTACCTGAAGAGCGACGGGCGGCTCAGGATCACGATTCCGCAGGCCGCGCTCGAGTTCAGCGATTCGACCTACCTGCCGCCGGAGAACTGGTCCGAAGGGATTCCAGGTGCGATGCTCGACTATCGCGTGATCGCGAACACGAACCGCAATTTCGGTGCAACAGGCGGGCAGACCAATTCGATCCAGGCCTACGGGACGATCGGCGCGAACTGGGACGCGTGGCGCTTTCGCGGCGACTACCAGGCGCAGTCGAACGTCGGCAACACCGCGTTCGCGGACCGTACGTTCCGTTTCAGCCGGCTTTACGCATTTCGCGCACTGCCGTCGATCCAGTCGACGGCAACGTTCGGCGACGACTACCTGAGCTCCGACATTTTCGACACGTTCGCGCTGACGGGCGCGTCGATCCGAAGCGACGACCGCATGCTGCCGCCGTCGTTGCGCGGCTATGCGCCGCTGATCTCGGGCGTCGCGCGCACCAACGCGACCGTGACCGTGTCGCAGGCGGGCCGCGTGCTGTACGTGACGCGCGTGTCGCCGGGCGCCTTTGCGCTGCAGAACATCAACACGAGCGTGCAGGGCACGCTCGACGTCGCGGTCGAGGAAGAGGACGGCAGCACGCAGCGCTTCCAGGTGACGACGGCTGCCGTGCCGTTCCTCTCGCGTACCGGGCAATTGCGCTACAAGATGGCGCTCGGCAAACCGCGCCAGTTCGGCGGCGCCGGCATTACGCCGTTCTTCGGTTTCGGCGAAGCGGCGTACGGCCTGCCGCTGGACTTCACCGTGTACGGCGGTTTCATCGCCGCATCGGGTTATACGTCGATCGCGCTGGGCCTCGGCCGCGATTTCGGCACGTTCGGCGCGCTGTCGGCCGACGTCACGCATGCGCGGGCGCGCCTGTGGTGGAACAGCGCGACACGCAACGGCAACTCGTACCGCGTCAACTATTCGAAGCACTTCGACGTGCTCGATGCTGACGTGCGCTTCTTCGGCTACCGCTTTTCGGAGCGCGAGTACACGAACTTCGCGCAGTTCACGGGCGATCCGACTTCATACGGCCTTGCCAACAGCAAGCAGCGCTATTCGGCATCGATGTCGAAGCGCTTCGGCGACACGTCGACCTATTTCTCGTACGACCAGACGACCTACTGGGCGCGCTCGTCCGAGCAGCGCGTCGGCATCACGCTGACGCGTTCGCTCTCGATCGGCGCGCTGCGCAACCTGAGCGTGAACGTGTCGGCATTTCGCACGCAGAGCGCGGGCGCGAGCGGCAACCAGTTCTCGGTCACCGCGACGCTGCCGATCGGCGTCAAACACACCGTCACGTCGAACGTGACGACGGGCAGCGGCAGCACGAGCGTGAACGCCGGCTACATCTACGACGATTCGGACGGCCGCACCTACCAGATCAACACGGGCGCGACCGACGGCCGTGCGTCGGCGAATGCGAGCTTCCGTCAGCGTACGTCGGCGTACCAGCTCACCGCGCAGGCGTCGACGCTTGCCAACTCGTATGCGGCCGCATCGCTCCAGGTCGACGGCTCGTTTGTCGCGACGCAGTACGGCATCTCCGCGCACGCGAACGGCAATGCGGGCGATACGCGCTTGCTGGTGTCGACCGACGGCGTGCCCGATGTGCCGCTGTCCGGCTCGTTCACGCATACCGATTCGCGTGGCTATGCGGTGCTCGACAGCATCTCGCCCTACAACGTGTACGACGCAACCGTCAACGTCGAGAAGCTCCCGCTCGAAGTACAGGTGACCAACCCGATCCAGCGCATGGTGCTGACCGACGGCGCGATCGGCTTGGTGAAGTTCACCGCCGCGCGCGGCAGCAACCTGTACCTGACGCTGACCGACGCGGCCGGCAAGCCGTTGCCGTTCGGTGCGTCGGTCCAGGACGCGACGAACGGCAAGGAACTCGGCATCGTCGGCGAGGGCGGTGCAGCGTTCCTGACCCAGGTTCAGCCGAAATCGACGCTCGCGGTGCGGGCGGGAGAACGCACGCTTTGCACGGTCGACGCACTGCCGAACCAGCTTCAACTCGAAGGCACGCCGATCCCGGTGACGTGCCAGACACCCGGCGAGTCGCATGCAGCGGCTGCGCGGGTCGAACGATGATTTCACGGATCCAGCGATGAACCATTCCTTCTCCCTTTCCTTTCCGCGGCGCGCATGGTGCGTGCTCGCCACCGCCGGCGCGCTGCTCGCGGGCGCCGCGCATGCGGCGATCGTGCCGGACCGCACGCGCGTGATCTTCAACGAAGGCGAACAGGCCGCGATCGTCACGATCACCAACAAGAGCGCGACCTATCCGTACCTCGTGCAGTCGTGGCTCGAGGACGAGAAACACAACAAGATCACGTCGCCGCTGATGGTCGTGCCGCCGCTGCAGCGCGTCGAGGCGAACGAGCGCAACGTGCTGCGGATCGCGAAGCTGCCGGGTGCCGACCTGCCGGCCGATCGTGAAACGGTGTTCTACCTGAACATCCGCGAAGTGCCGCCGAAGGCCGATACGCCGAACTCGTTGCAGATCGCGCTGCATACGCAGATGAAGCTGTTCTACCGGCCGAAGGCCGTGCAGCCGGTGCGCGACGAGGACTGGACGCTGCCGATGACGCTGCGCGTGGACGCGGCCGCGCACAAGCTGGTGTTCGACAACCCGACGCCGTACCACATCACGATCGTCGACGTGGCGTCGGGCGCACAGAAGACGCCGGTGCCGCTGGAGCCGGTGATGGTCAGCCCGATGAGCGCGGCCGACGTGCCGTTCAAGGCCGCGATGCCGGCGAAGCTGTTCGTTACGCATATCGACGATTTCGGCGGGCAGGTGGCGGTCGAGTATGCGTGCGATGCCGGTGCTTGCAAGAGCGTGAAGAAATGAGCGGGGCGCGACGAAACTGCATCGCTTCGACAATGTCGACCTGGCTCAGATGGTGCACGCTCGCGCTGTTCGTTGTGGTCGCGCAGCCGGCGTGGGCGCTGAAGTGCATTGCGGACAGCGGCGGCCTGTCGCTGACCGAGGCGATCGGCAATGTCGCGTCGTATCCGACCGACGCGCCGGACGGCTACGTCATCTGGGTGTCGCCGCCGCGGACGACGACGGGCTATTGCTACAAGGATATCGGCGGGCTGCAGAACTTCCCCGAGCAGGTCTACTTCTACGCGAATCCGGACAAACAGAATCCGGCCGCGTGGGGGCTCGAAGTCGGCATTCGCTTCGAGGGCACCGACTATTACGGACGCACCAGCCAGCCGGGGAACGGCATTGATACGCACAGCTCCGTGAAAATCTGCGAGATGAAAGATTGGGAGGTCGATGCCGGGATGTGTCCGAAATGGCCCATCAGCATCAAGTATCAGGTGGTCATTCGCAAGCGGGGGGCGTGGACGAAGCCACCCTCGGATATCTATGCGGTGTTTCAGTTCGACGGCGAGCGCGGGCTGAACAGCAAGGGCAGCTTCCGCTACAAGCTGAGCGGTCTGCAGAATCTCAAGCCGACCCCCTGCATGGTCGACGTGAAAGTCACGCCCGAGCCCGGCATCGTGAAGTTCGGCCAGGTTCAGGCGACGCGCAACGGCTTTTTGCCCGCGGTGCCGCGCCGGCCGTTCAGTCTCGCGCTGACCAAGCAATGCAACGTGCCGGTGCGCGTGGACGGCTACTTCGAGACGTCGCAGACGGTGCAGAACGGGCTGCTCGTGCCGGATCCGGAGAGCAATTTCGGCATCGGTATCGAGGACCGGAACGGCAAGGCGATTGCGTTCAACGAACAGTTCGTGCTCGCGCAGATGCCGGGGAACGTGAACTACCAGAGCGTAACGCTCGATGCCGTGCTGAAGGCGTTTGGGCCACCGAAGATCGGTCCGTTCAACGGGACGGCGACGATTCGACTGTTCATCTATTGACGCGCACGGTGCGGCCCACGCGTGCCGGGGCGCATGCATGGGTGACGAAACGCTCGGCGGCGATGCATGCCGGACGCCAACCGGTCGGGCGTTGCATCGTGCGACGCAGGGTGTTGCCGCAGAGTCGGTAAAACGAAAAAAACGCCGGCTTGCCGGCGTTTTTCACATCTGCTGCGCGAGGCTCAGCGCACCCAGCGGCACATCTTGTGATGGTGATGGTCGAAGTGACACACCCGGTGCGGATGCGCCTCGGCGATGGCCGGTACGAGTACGGCAGCGGCGAGCGCCGCGACGGTCAGGGTTTTCAGTAGCGTCTTCATGTTGAGGTGCGGTCGTTGAATAGCGGGTCACGGGAGCGGCGGGGCCTTACCACTGCGGCCGCTGGTCGTCGCGATGGTCGTCCCGGCGATCGTCGCGGCGGTCGTCATGCCCGCCCGGATGCTGAGCCTCCCAGTCGCGGCGCTCCCAGTAGCGATTGCCGTCCCAGTAGCGATCGCCATGCCAGCCGATCGTGACTTCGGCCGGGGCAGGATAGGCGACACAACCGGTGAGCATCACGCTCGACAGCGCGCCCACCATGACAGCGGATAACACGATGGATTTCATGTTGTTCTCCCTTGGAAACGGCAAGTCGATCGTACGAGCCCTCAAAATTTCACGTGGTAATAAGTTGCTACCGCGCATGACAGGCGCAGGCGTTTCGTCAGACTCGTGAAAGATCGTGTCGGCGCGACGCGAGCCATGCGCGCCGGGCGGACGCGCGGGTGGCCGCGTGCCGCGACCGCCCGAACGCGTCCCGTCTGTTCATGCAACGATTCCGGCGATTATTCAGACAAATCCTGGTAGTCGAAAGGGTCATCCCGTAATCGGATTGAGAATGATTTGCGTTTACGTTAAATTGCGCTATCTCGGAATTTGACGGAGCAGATCGATGGCGATGGCGGAAGTGCTCGACCGACCGGCGGCGGCAGCGGCGAACCCGTTCCTCGGCCGCAATTCCGAACGGTCGCTGCGTGCGTGCCGTACCGCGGAGCCCCGTGCGCAGGGGGCATTGCTCGACGTGCTGATCTCGCATCGCACGATGCTCGTCAATGTCGCGCGCGGCTTCGTCGGCTGCGCGAGCCGCGCCGAGGATGTCGTACACGACGTGTTCGTGAAGCTCGTCGAATTCCCGAACCAGGACGCGGTGCGCCAGCCGGTCGCGTACGTGACGCGGATGGTGCGCAATGCGTCGATCGACGCGTGCCGCCGGCAAAGCCTCGAGAACGTCTATCACACGGAAGAGGACGACGGCTTCGACGTGCCGTCGCCCGAGCCGACGCCGGAAGCCGCGCTGCTGACGCGCGACACGCTGCGGCGCGTGTGGGCCGCCCTCGACGACCTGCCGGCGCGCAGCCGCGCGGCATTCGAGATGGTGCGGCTGCGCGAGGAGACGCTGCAGACCGCGGCGCGCGCGCTGAACGTGTCGCAGACGCTCGTGCATTTCATGGTGCGCGACGCGGAGCGCCACTGCGCGGAATGCCTCGACGCGTGCCATCGCGGCGTCGCGTGCCCGGTGTTCCTGGGCGGCCGCGCACGGCGCCGGTAAAAAACCGCGCCGGCCAATCGTCTATCAGACAGGAGCGGCCGACACCGCCGCTTCGCCACCTTCAACCGCCTCAGCGATTTCCGATCATGACGCAAGCCACGACGCCTTCCGCCGACACCGACGACCTCGTCTATACGGTCGTCATCAACGACGAAGAACAGTATTCGATCTGGCCGACGTTCCGGCCCGTGCCGGCCGGCTGGCGCGAGGTCGGCGTGAGCGGCCCGAAAGCCGACTGTCTCGCGCACATCGAGACAGTCTGGACCGACATGCGCCCCGCGAGCCTGCGCCGCGCGATGGACGGCGAGCGCGCATCGCGCGCGTCGTGACCCGCTGCGCCGTGATCCGGCGCGCCACCTGAAGAGGACGTTGCATGACCCTGCTTACGTTGCCGACGCTCGACGACCTGCGTATCGAGCCGGGGCTGCCCACCGTCGTGTCGCCGCGCGGCAGCGACGGGATGTCGATCGACGACGTCGCGCCGCTCGCGCGCGAGATCGCGGCCGACACGCTCGAACGGGCGGGCGGCGTGCTGTTCACGGGTTTTCACGTGCCGTCGATCGACGCGTTCCAGCAGTTCGCGGCGTCGTTCGGCGATCCGCTGATCGGCTATGAATACGCATCGACGCCGCGCAGCCAGGTGGAAGGCGCGGTCTATACGTCGACCGAATACCCGCCGCACCGCGCGATTCCGCTGCACAACGAGCAGTCGTACACGCGCGAATGGCCGCTGCGGATCTGGTTCCACTGCGCGCTCGCGGCGCCGCAGGGCGGGGCGACGCCGATCGCGGACAGCCGCGCCGTCTATCGCGCGCTCGATCCGGCGCTGATTGCGCGCTTCGAGCAGCGCGAGCTGCTGTACGTCCGCAATTTCGGGCAGGGGCTCGATCTGCCGTGGCAGCAGTCGTTCGGCACCGACGAGCCGGCCGAGGTCGAACGGATGTGCGCAGCGCGCGGCATCGAATGCGCGTGGCGCACCGACGACGACGGCGAGCTGCTGCTGCGCACCCGCGAACGCTGCCAGGCCGTCGCGCGCCATCCGCGCACGGGCGACCGCGTGTGGTTCAACCAGGCGAACCTGTTTCACCTGTCGGCGCTCGACGACGACATGCAGGAAGCGCTCGTCGACGCGGTCGGGCTCGAGAACGTGCCGCGCAACGTGTATTACGGCGACGGCGAACCGCTCGAAGCGGACGCGCTCGCGGAGATCCGCGGTGTGCTCGACCAGCAGCGCATCGTGTTCCCGTGGCGCACGGGCGACGTGCTGATGCTCGACAACATGCTGACCGCGCATGCGCGCGACCCGTTCGAGGGGCCGCGCAAGGTCGTCGTCGCGATGGCGCAGAGTTACACGGTCCCGCGTGACCGAACGGAGGATTGATGACGCGTAGTACCGCCGCGCTTGCCGCGCGCGGGCTGTCGGTAGGGTATCGCGACCATGTCGTGATCGACGGGCTGGACCTGTCGATCGCGGCCGGCCGCGTAACCGCGCTGTGCGGACCGAACGGCTGCGGCAAGAGCACGCTGCTGCGCACGCTCGCGGGCCTGCAGCCCGCGCGTGCCGGCCATGTCGAAGTCAACGGCCAGCCGCTCGCGTCGTTTCGCCGTCGCGCGCTCGCGCGCGAGCTGACGATGCTCGCGCAGTTCAACCAGATTCCGTCGGGCCTCACGGTGCGCGAGCTCGTCGCGTACGGGCGCTATGCGTACGGCGGCTTCCTGCGCGGCCTGTCGCGGGCCGACCATGCGGCGATCGACGAGGCACTCGAGACGAGCGGCCTCGCCGACGACGCGGGCCGCGACGTCGGCGCGCTGTCGGGCGGCGAGCGCCAGCGCGCGTGGATCGCGATGGCGCTCGCGCAGCAGGCGCCGATCGTGCTGCTCGACGAACCGACGACCTATCTCGACATCCATCACCAGCTCGACATCCTCGATGCGCTGCGTGCGCTGAACCGCGCACGCGGGCTGACGATCGTGTGGGTGCTGCACGACCTGAACCAGGCGGCCGCGTACAGCGACGAGATCGTGCTGATGCGCGCGGGCCGCCTCGTCGCGCAGGGCTCGCCCGATGCGATGCTCGAACCGGCGCGGCTGCGCGCCGCGTTCGGCGTCGAGATGCTGAAGCTCGCGCATCCGCAGACGGGCGCACCGATGTGCGTGCCGGCCTACGGGCCGTCGACCGACGGCGCGCCGCAGGCGGCCGGCGTCTTCGACCGGGATCTCGCCGTATGACGACGCTCGCGACGCGCAAGCGCCTCGCGGCGGCGGGGAAGGGCGCGGCAACGGGCCGGGCGGGTACGATCGCGATCGGCCTGGTCGCGCTGATCGCGGCACTCGCGGCGCTGCGTGTCGCCCCCGATCTGCGCGTGTGGTGGGACGCGGTGCCCGGCAGCGATGCCGCCGCGCTCGCGCACGTGTTCCTGTTCGACCTCAACCTGCCGCGTGTCGCGGCGGCGCTCGTCGCGGGTGGCTGCCTCGGCATCGCGGGTGCGCTGTTCCAGTCGCTCACGCGCAATCCGCTCGCGTCGCCCGACCTGCTTGGCGTGACGGGCGGCGCCCAGCTCGGCCTGCTCGCGGCGATGCTCGTGCCGGCACTGGCGGGTGTCGCGTCGGTGCCGCTGCTGTTC
>NZ_JAAGPM010000089.1:0-233 GCF_017104865.1 Burkholderia sp. Ac-20349 | reverse complement strand
TTGTGTATGTCGAGAGAGTGTAAGATGCACATCAATCTATGTGTGTTAACAGATCTGGACACAGAATAGTGAACAGACTCAGATGAATGCAGATAATAACGTATGTGGTATTGATTATGTGATATACACTGAACATTATATTGTTACAAGAGTATGGCTAACAATATTGTAGTAACTGTAAATTTTTTTTTTTTTTTTTTTTTTTATTTTTTTATTTTTTTTTTTTTTTTTTA
>NZ_JAAGPM010000088.1:0-32150 GCF_017104865.1 Burkholderia sp. Ac-20349 | reverse complement strand
GCCCGATCGCGCGGTCGGTCGAGGACATCGCGCTGCTCGATGCGATTCTGTCCGGCACCGGCACCGGCGCGCCGACGTCGCTGCCGACCCGCAACACAACGCGCCCGGTGCGCCTGGCGGTCCCGCGCACGACGTTCTGGCGCGGCCTCGCGCCGGATGTCGACGCGGTGGCGAATGCCGCATTGGCCAAGCTGGAGCAGGCGGGATTCGAGTGCGTCGACATCGACCTGAACGACTATCCGGGGTTCTTCGACGACGAGCCGGCCATCATCGCGATGTATGAATTCCGTTCGTCAATGCACGCGTATCTGGTCGAGAACGGCTACGACCTGTCGGTCGACGACATCGTCGCGAACGTGGGAAGCCCGGACGTCGCGAAGATCGCCCGCCATATCACCGGCCCCGACGGTATCGGCGAAGCGGCGTACCACACCGCGCTCGACCGGCGTACGCGGTCGCGTGCCGTGTATCGGCAGTGCCTCGCCGACAGCGGCGCCGATGCGCTGGTCTTTCCGACCACGATCGCCACCGCGTGCCCGATCCCGTCGGGTGACGCGATGCTGCTCAACGGCGAGACCGCGTCGGTGTTCTCGACCTACATCCGGAATACCGAACCGGGCAGCAATGCCGGTGTACCGGGCATGACCATCCCGGCCGGCCTGACGGAGGCCGGGTTGCCGGTCGGTCTCGCACTGGACGCGGCGGCCGGCACCGATCGTGAGCTCATCGCGGTCGCGCTGGAGGTCGAGCGGGTGCTTGGGCGGCTGCCGTTGCCGGACGATGGGTATGGGGTCGAGGGCAGGTTGGGCGGGTACCCGGGCGTCGACGGTACGTCGTGACGTTGCGCCGCCGCGCCGGGGCGGTGCGGCGGCTGAATGAGTCGCCGGAACCGGCGGCGCTCGCCACGAAGCCGGCCAGGCACGTCCTGTGGATTGCCCAGACGGCCCCCCGTGCGTGCTCGACCCGGTGCGTAAGCACCGCTGTCGTAAATCTTGTCGGTGCCACATAAGCTTGCGCGGACAACCGGTCGAACGAACGACGGCGAAGCCGATTGCCGACCGCGCGTGGCGAGAAACTTGCCCCCTAGCCCCCGTGCGAGGCATCAGGAAAACCCTGACAGCGGCCCGCCGAGGCCACTTTTTTACGTCGCTGCGCGCGTGGCGACCGATGCCAAACCCATCTGCGGCCGCTCGCATCCCGGGTGGCCGCTCCCCTCGATCCAGCATGGCTTCCAGGCCGTATTGCCTGTCATGGAGGGTATGGTAAACCGCGAAATCAACCGAATATTCCCGAATTTCAATACCTGTCAGGTATTGAAATGGCCGCCTAAAAGTATTGGACGCTCGATCCGGCCGAGACGTATAAATCGCCTCAAGAACTTCACCCCACGGCGTGCCCCATGTCCTCCGTCACCATCGAACGCATCGAAACCCGCCTCGTCGATCTGCCGACGATCCGCCCGCACAAGCTGTCGGTGGCCACGATGTACGGCCAGACGCTGATGCTCGTGAAGGTGTTCTGCAGCGACGGCGTGACGGGCCTCGGCGAAGGCACGACGATCGCCGGCATGGCTTACGGCCCGGAAAGCCCCGAGGCGATGAAGCTCGCGATCGACACCTATCTCGCGCCGGCAATCGTCGGCAAGGACGCGACGCGCATCCAGACGCTGATGGCGTTCCTCGGCAAGCTCGCGAAGGTCAACCACTTTGCGAAGAGCGCGCTCGAAACCGCGCTGCTCGACGCGCACGGCAAGCGCCTCGGCGTACCGGTGAGCGAACTGCTCGGCGGCCGCCGCCGCGATCGCCTGCCGGTCGCGTGGACGCTTGCGTCGGGCGATACGTCCACCGACATCGCCGAAGCCGAGCGGATGCTCGACCAGCGCCGCCACAATGTGTTCAAGCTGAAGATCGGCGCGAAGGCGCTCGATACGGATATCCGCCACGTGGCCGAGATCAAGAAGGCCGTCGGCGATCGCGCGTCGGTGCGGGTCGACGTGAACATGGCATGGAGCGAAACACAGGCCGCGCGCGCGATTCCGGCGCTGGCCGATGCCGGCTGCGAACTGGTCGAGCAGCCGGTGGCCTCGGCCGCGGCGCTGGCGCGCCTGATGCGCCGCTTCCCGATTGCGCTGATGGCCGATGAAATCCTGCAGGGCCCCGACAGCGCCTTCGACATCGCGAAGCATCACGGCGCGGACGTGTTCGCAATCAAGATCGAGCAGAGCGGCGGCCTGTTCGCCGCGCAGCGCGTCGCCGCGATCGCGGACGCGGCCGGCATCGAGCTGTACGGCGGCACGATGCTCGAAGGCGCGTTCAGCACGGTGGCGTCCGCGCACCTGTTCGCGAGTTTCGCGAACCTGCAGTGGGGCACCGAACTGTTCGGCCCGCTGCTGATCACCGAAGAGATCCTGACGCAGCCGCTCGATTACAGCGACTTCGAACTGACCGTGCCGGACGGCCCTGGCCTCGGCATCGAACTCGACGAGGACAAGGTCAGGCGTTTCACCCGCGACGGGCTGACGAAAGTCGCGCGATAACCCGAGCCAGGCAACGGCCGTCATTCCCCCTAATACACGTGGAGACACCATCATGAGCGTCAAAGTTTTCGATACCCGGGAAGTGCAGGATCTGCTGAAGGCCGCGTCGAACGCGGGCGGCAACGAAGGCAACGCGCGCACGCAGCAGGTCGTGCTGCGGCTGCTCGGCGACCTGTTCAAGGCGATCGACGATCTCGACATCACGCCCGACGAAGTGTGGGCCGGCGTCAACTACCTGAACAAGCTCGGCCAGGACGGCGAAGCGGCGCTGCTCGCGGCCGGCCTCGGTCTGGAAAAGTATCTCGACATCCGGATGGACGCCGCGGACAAGGCGGTCGGCCTCGATGGCGGCACGCCGCGCACGATCGAAGGGCCGCTGTATGTCGCGGGTGCGCCGGTGCGCGACGGCGTGTCGAAGATCGACCTCGACGCGGACGACGGCGCGGGCCCGCTCGTGATCCACGGCACGGTCACCGGCCTCGACGGCAAGCCGATCGCGGGCGCGGTGGTCGAATGCTGGCACGCGAACTCGCACGGCTTCTATTCGCACTTCGACCCGACCGGCAAGCAGAGCGATTTCAACCTGCGCGGCGCGGTGAAGACGGGCGCCGACGGCAAGTACGAATTCCGCACGCTGATGCCGGTCGGCTACGGCTGCCCGCCGCAGGGCGCGACGCAGCAGCTGCTGAATGGCCTCGGCCGCCACGGCAACCGCCCGGCGCACGTGCACTTCTTCGTCGACAGCCACGACCACCGCAAGCTGACGACGCAGTTCAACATCGACGGCGATCCGCTGATCTGGGATGACTTCGCGTATGCGACGCGCGAGGAGCTGATCCCGCCCGTGGTCGACAAGACCGGCGGCACGGCGCTCGGCATGAAGGCCAATGCGTACCAGGACATCGAGTTCAACTTCGTGCTGACGCCGCTGGTGCAGGGCAAGGACAACCAGATCGTCCACCGCCTGCGCGCAGCCGCGACGGCGTAACCGCCCGCCGGCGCGGCGCGGATGCGCCGCCGCCGGCCGGGTTCCCGCGAGATTCAACCGATTACCGATGCGAGCGTGCTTGCAGGACGCGGCACGCGCATGGGAGGAGCCAACATGTCCGCCACGATCGACCAAGCCACCGACCTGGATCACCTGCTCGCCACCGCCGTGCAGGACGACAAGGCGGCCGGCGTATTCCGCTGCCGCCGCGACATCTTCACGAACGCCGAGCTGTACGAGCTGGAGATGAAGCACATCTTCGAGAGCAACTGGGTGTACCTGGCGCACGAAAGCCAGATCCCGGCCAACAATGATTACTACACGACGTGGATCGGCCGCCAGCCGATCGTGATCACGCGCGACAAGACCGGCGAGCTGCACGCGGTCATCAATGCCTGCGCGCACAAGGGCGCGATGCTGTGCCGCCGCAAGCACGGCAACAAGGGCAGCTTCACGTGCCCGTTCCACGGCTGGACCTTCTCGAACACCGGCAAGCTGCTGAAGGTGAAGGACGAGAAGACGACCGAGTATCCGGTGCAGTTCAACACGCACGGCTCGCACGACCTGAAGAAGGTCGCGCGCTTCGAGAACTATCGCGGCTTCCTGTTCGGCAGCCTCAGCGCCGACGTGCTGCCGCTCGAGGAATACCTCGGCGAAGCGCGCGTGATCATCGACCAGATCGTCGACCAGGCGCCGGACGGGCTCGAAGTGCTGCGCGGCAACTCGTCCTACATCTACGAAGGCAACTGGAAGATGCAGATGGAGAACGGCTGCGACGGCTACCACGTCAGCACCGTGCACTGGAACTACGCGGCGACGATGGGCCGCCGCAAGGAAGACGGCACCAAGGCCGTCGACGCGAACAGCTGGAGCAAGTCGGTCGCGGGCGTGTACGGCTTCGACAACGGCCACATCCTGCTGTGGACGCAGACGATGAACCCGGAAGTGCGGCCCGTGTATCAGCACCGTGAAGAGATCAAGGCGCGCGTCGGCGACGTGCAGGCCGACTTCATCGTCAACCAGACCCGCAACCTGTGCGTGTACCCGAACGTGTTCCTGATGGACCAGTTCAGCACGCAGATCCGCGTGGTGCGGCCGCTCGGTGTCGACAAGACCGAAGTCACGATCTTCTGCTTCGCGCCGAAGGGCGAGAGCGAGACCGATCGCACGATCCGGATCCGCCAGTACGAGGATTTCTTCAACGTGACCGGCATGGGCACGGCCGACGATCTCGAAGAGTTTCGCGCATGCCAGGCCGGTTATGCGGGCATCACGGCGATGTGGAACGACCTGTCGCGCGGCGCGCCGCTGTGGGTCGACGGCCCTGACGAGAACGCGAAGAAGATGGGGCTGAACCCGCGCATTTCCGGCGAGCGCAGCGAGGACGAAGGGCTGTTCGTGTGCCAGCACGAACACTGGGTGCAGGTGATGCGCGATGCGCTGAAGAAGGAACGCGGGGAGGTGGCAGCATGAGCTTCGATTACCGGACTGTCTGCGCGGCGCTGTATCGCGAAGCGCGCCTGCTCGACGATCGCCAGTGGGACGCGTGGCTGACCTGCTACACGGAGGACGTCACGTACTGGATGCCCGCATGGGACGACGACGATCGGCCGACCGAGGATCACCAGAGCCAGATCTCGCTGATGTACTACCCGGACCGCGGCGGCCTCGAGGATCGCGTGTTCCGGATCAAGACCGAGCGCAGCGGCGCATCGACGCCCGAGCCGCGCACCAGCCACAACGTGACGAACGTCGAGGTGCTGGCCGAGCGCGACGACGAGGTAGACGTGCGCTACAACTTTCACACGCTGAACCACCGCTACCGCGTGACCGATCACTTCTTCGGCACGATGTTCGTCACGTTGCGCAAGGTGGGCGATGAACTGCTGATCTCGTACAAGAAGATCGTGCTGAAGAACGACTACATCCGGCAGGTGCTCGACGTGTACCACGTCTGACACCCGTTGCTTTGTCATGAAAGGAAGTGGAGGTGACGCCATGTCCAGTTACAAGATTGCACTGAATTTCGAGGACGGGGTAACCCGCTTCATCGACTGCAAGGCCGGCGAGAAGGTGCTCGACGCCGCCTTCCGCGCGAAGATCAACCTGCCGATGGATTGCTCCGACGGCGTGTGCGGCACCTGCAAGTGCCGCGCCGAAAGCGGCCGCTACGACCTCGGCGACGACTACATCGACGATGCGCTCACCGAAGACGAGAAGGACGGCGGCCTCGTGCTGACCTGCCAGATGGTGCCGCAAAGCGATTGCGTGATCGCGGTGCCGACGTCGTCGGTCGCGTGCAAGACCGGCCAGAGCGGTTTCGCCGCCACGGTGACGAAAGTCGAGCAGCACAACGACGCGGCCGTCGTGCTCGAACTCGACGTCGGCGCGGCCGCGCCCGTGTTTCTGCCGGGCCAGTACGTGAACATCGACGTGCCCGCGAGCGGGCAGCACCGTTCCTACTCGTTCTCGTCGGCGCCGGCGGATGCGAAGGTCAGTTTCCTGATCAAGAAAATTCCCGGCGGCGTGATGAGCACCTGGCTCGAATCGGCGCAGCCCGGCGACACGCTGCAACTGCACGGGCCGCTCGGCAGCTTCTACCTGCGCGACGTGCAGCGGCCGCTGCTGTTCCTCGCGGGCGGCACCGGGCTGGCGCCGTTCCTGTCGATGCTCGAGGTACTTGCGCGCACCGGGGCGCAGCAGAAGGTGCACCTGATCTATGGCGTGACGCGCGATCTCGACCTCGTGCTGGTCGAAGCGATCGAAGCCTATGCGGCGAAGCTGCCGAACTTCAGCTTCGCGACGGTCATTGCCGACGCCGCGTCGAGCCATCCGCGCAAGGGCTGGGTCACGCAGCACATCCCGGCCGATGCGCTGAACGACGGCGACGTCGACGTGTATCTGTGCGGCCCGCCGCCGATGGTCGACGCGGTGCGCAAGTATTTCGACGACGAAGGCGTGAAGCCGAACAGCTTCCACTACGAGAAGTTCACCCCCAACGTCACGGCAAAGGCGGCGTGATCATGCAACGATTCTCTGGCAAGGTCATCGTCGTCACGGGCGCCGCGCAGGGCATCGGCCGCGGCGTCGCGCTGCGCGCGGCGGCCGAAGGCGGCAGGGTGCTGTTCGTCGATCGCGCGGATTTCGTCGCCGAGGTCGCGGCCGAAGCGACCGGTTGCGAGACGGCCGGATTCGTCGCCGATCTCGAAACGTACGAAGGTGCGCATGCGGCGGTCGCGCACGCCGTGCAGACGTTCGGCGGCATCGACATCCTGATCAACGGCGTCGGCGGCGCGATCCGCATGCGCCCGTTCGCCGAATTCGAGCCGGCGCAGATCGATGCGGAAATCCGCCGCTCGCTGATGCCGACGCTCTATACGTGCCACGCGGTGTTGCCGCACCTGCTTGCGCGCGGTGGCGGCACGATCGTCAACATCTCGTCGAACGCGACGCGCGGCATCCGCCGCGTGCCGTACTCGGCGGCGAAAGGCGGCGTCAATGCGCTGACGGCGGCACTTGCGATGGAGTACGCGGCGCACAACATCCGGGTCGTGGCCACTGCGCCGGGCGGCACCAGCGCGCCGCCGCGCCGCGTGCCGCGCAACGCGGCCGGCGACAGCGAGCAGGAACAGGCGTGGATGGGCGAAGCCGTGCGCCAGGTCACGGAATCGACGTTCTTCAAGCGCTACGGCAGCCTCGACGAACAGATCGCGCCGATCCTGTTCCTCGCGTCCGACGACGCGAGCTACATCACCGGCACGGTGCTGCCGGTCGCGGGCGGCGATACGGGTTGAGCAGCGCGTCGCGACGCCGCTAGCAAGTGTTCAACGTATTCATCGACAACCAACCGGCCGGCGCGACGACGCCGGCCATGGAGACCCCCCATGCGTGATCGCAAAGCCATCGTTCCGGCGGGAATGGAAGCGGTGTACGAGAAGATCGGCTACGCGCCCGGCCTGAAGGTCGGCGATACGCTGTACGTATCCGGCCAGATTGGCCGCGATGCGGCGATGCAGCTCGTCGAAGGCCGTGAAGCACAGATCGTGCAGGCGTTCGAGAATTTGAAGCTCGTGCTGGAGGCTGCCGGCGCGTCGTTCAACGACGTGGTCGACCTGACGACCTTCCATACCGACATGCGTGACCTGCCGTTGTTCATGCAGGTGCGCAACCGCTACCTCGATGCGCACCCGAAGCCGGCGTGGACGGCGGTCGGTGCGCACATGCTGGGCGGCGCGCCCGGCTATATCGTCGAGATCAAGGCGGTGGCCGTGTTGCCGACGTGATTTGCGTTGACGCGATGTTTACGCGATGTACCGCAGTCTATGCATCGATTTGACTTTTCACGAGCTGAAATAGGGTGAGAGACTCTTCGATACACAGTGGCTGCGGGAGGAAGGGATGGTTGCAAGTGCCGGCTTTCAGGTCGGACTGTTTCTGGTCGTACTGATTGCGCTCGTCAAGCCGCTCGGGCTCTATATGGCGCGCGTGGCTGACGGCGACGCGCCGTTGCTGTCGGCAATCGGGCGGCCCGTCGAGCGCTGGATCTACCGTGCGGCCGGCATCGATCCGAAGGCCGAAATGAACTGGAAGACCTACGCGCTCGCGCTGCTGCTGTTCAGTGCCGTCGGCACGCTCTTCCTGTATGTGCTGCAGCGCGTGCAACCGTGGTTGCCGCTCAATCCGCAGGGGCTGCCGGCCGTGGCCCCGGATTCCGCGTTCAACACGGCGGTGAGTTTCGCGACGAACACCAGCTGGCAGGGCTACGCGGGTGAAACGACGCTGAGCTACCTGAGCCAGATGCTCGGCATCACGGTACAGAGCTTTCTTTCCGCGGCCAGCGGCATGGCCGTGATGTTCGCGTTGATGCGGGGCATTGCGCGGCGCGGTTCAGCGACGGTCGGCAACCTGTGGGTCGACCTCACACGCGCGACGCTCTATGTCTTGTTGCCGCTGTCCGTCGTGTTCACGATCGCATTCATGGCGCAGGGCGTCATCCAGAACTTCACGGCCTACCGCGACGTGGACACGGTGCAGGCCGTGACGTGGCAACAACCGACGCTGGACGCGCAGGGCCAGCCGATGCACGACGCCACCGGCAACGTCGTGCAGCAATCGATGCGCTCGCAACGACAGCACCTGCCGCTGGGCCCCGTCGCGTCGCAGGAATCGATCAAGCTGCTGAGCGGCGACGGCGGCGGCTTCTTCAACGCGAATTCCGCGCATCCGTACGAAAACCCCACGCCGCTGACCAATTTCCTGCAGATGATCGCGATCCTGCTGATACCGGCCGCCCTCTGCTACACGTTCGGTGTCGCGGTCGGCGACCGGCGGCAGGGATGGGCGCTGCTGGCCGCGATGACCACGATGTTCGTCGCCGCGGCCATGGTCACGATTCATGCGGAGCAGCAGGGCTTCGGGCCGCTCGTCGCACCGCATGACGGGGCCGCGGCGCTGTCGATCGAGCGTGGCGGCAACCTGGAAGGCAAGGAGACGCGTTTCGGCGTCGTGTCTTCGGCGCTGTACGCGACCGTGACGACCAGCGGCGGCGACGGCGCAGTCGACGCGATGCACGATTCGTTCACGCCGGTGGGCGGTCTCGTCCCGATGGTATTGATGCAGACGGGCGAAGTCGTATTCGGCGGGCCAGGCTCCGGCCTTTTCAGCATGATCGTCGTCGCGATCCTGGCGGTATTCATCGCCGGGCTGATGATCGGCCGCGCGCCGGAATATCTCGGCAAGAAGATCGAGGCATACGAGATGAAGATGGTGGCCATCGCGATTCTCGCGACGCCGCTGCTGGTGCTGGTCGGCACCGCGATTTCCGTCGTCACGCCTGCCGGGATCGCCGGGATCGGCAACCCGGGCCCGCACGGGTTCAGCGAAATCCTGTATGCGTTTTCGTCGGCGGCCAACAACAACGGCAGCGCATTCGCGGGCCTGTCGGCCAACACGCCGTACTACAACGGGATGCTGGCGATCGCCATGTGGTTCGGCCGCTTTGCGGTGATCGTGCCGGTACTGGCGATCTCGGGGTCGCTCGCGGGCAAGCGGCGGCGGGCGGCGGGAGCCGGTACGCTGCCGACGCACGGCATGCTCTTCATCGGGCTGCTGATCGGGACGGTGATCATGATCGCATCGCTCACGTACTTGCCGGCACTTGCACTGGGGCCGATCGTCGAACAGCTGGGTGCGGTGGCCGGCCGTTAACCGGAGCCCGCGCGCGACGGATCGCGAGCCCCGTCGCCGGCACATCACGGCGAACCTACTGGCCGTGCAGCAACGCCGAAAGACAATATTTTCCGTAGACCAGGCAATGAGCCGCGGGCGCATCCGGCGTCCGGGGTGCACTTCCGGACGTGGCGGGCGGGGCGGCGGCGGGTGAGCGGCAGACGCTGCCCACGATCGTCAGTGCCGACACGAGCGCCACCATGCCGCCAAGGAGCGGTGCGAAGTGCGTCTTGTGAAGCGGGTGTGCGTGACTCATATCGGGGACTCCCATTCGTACAGGCGATGCAGTCTCGCGGTGTCCGGGGATGCGCCGTCGTCAAGCCACGCTGCCAGGGCGTGACTTGACGGGTATCCACCATCGGTCGGTCAGGTACCCCGGGGTTACTGGCTGGCTCCGGAAGCAGGCGAGGCCGAAGCGGCGTCCTCGGACGCCGCCGGGTCGCTTGCCGAGGCCGACGTGCCCGATGCCGCGGGACTGCTATCTGCCGCCGCAGCAGGCGCCGACGCGGACGACGCGCTGGCGGCAGTGCTGGGCACGTCATCGTCGTCGGCATGGCTGCATGCGGTGAGTACGGTGAGTGCGGCGGCGAGTGTTGCAACGTAAAGGTATTGCTTCATGCGTTGATCCTGTTGTTGAGAGGTGAACTGCGGTTGAATGCTCATGGCATGCAGGTATCCTGACGATCGGGTTCGCCGCGCTCAGGGCGCGATGCGCATGGTGCGAACGAGCCCGACCAGCAACGACACCCAGACCAGCGACGTCAGCATGCAGGCCCACAGGATGAGCAGGACGCGCTCGGTCAGGCTGAGCGGCGCGTGACGCAACGTCCGGCGTACGCGCGACAGGCGCACGCGAGCATGTCGTCCTGCCAACCGCATGGAACGTGCTGAAACGAAACGAATCCGGCTCACGATGTCGGTCCCCTGTTGACCCTGGGCTTACGTCTGCCGCACACACGGCGAATGGCACGCGTGCGGACGAGGCCTGCGGCATGCATCCAGTGCATGCCGCGGCGCGACGCTTACTTGATGAACGTCATTTGCACGACCTTGACGACGAGCGCCACGGCGAGCAACAGATAGCCACGCAACACGCCCATCCACACACGCTTGGCCAGGGTCAGGTTGGGCGGCGGCAGCTCGTCGAGCGGCGGCATCCGCCACGTGTCCCGCGCGCCTTCCGGCCATGCCTGCGCAGTCCCCGCACCGTCTGCCGGATCACGTCGCAGCTTGCGGACGGCGGCCGTCGCCGCATAGCCGACGATGGCCAGCAGCGTGCCGCCGGCCAGCATGTCGAGGATCGTTTGCCCGCTCATGTCCGGGTACATCACCGAGGCCGTCAGGATGATGGACAGCATCACGAGCACCCAGATCACCGCACCCGTGAACACGTTCAGCTTCTTCGAGTTGACCCACGGGCCCAGCACCGCCTTGTCGTTGCAGAGCAGCAGCAGGAATACCGTCGCGCTCGGCAGCAGCACGCCGGCGAGCGTTTGAACGGCTTCCGTCAGCAGACCGAGCGGGCTGCCGGGAATCAGCACGATCGCGGCGGCGGCGGCGACGATGCCGAAGTAGACGAGATAGAAGCCCTTCGCATCCGTCACGCTGCGATGCAGTGAATGGCGGATCTTGAACACGTCTCCGATCGCGTAGGCCGTCGACAGCGACACGGCTGCCGCGCCGATGATCGCGGCGTCGAACAGCGCAATGGCGAACAGCACGGCCGACGTGTGGCCTGCGTATTTGTCCAGCCCGTTGATGATGCCGCCGGCATCGGTGAAGTTGCCGAACTCGGGCTTGCCGGCATAGAGCTGCGCACAGAACGCGATCATGGCCACGGCGCCGACCAGCACGAAGCCGATGCCGATCCACAGATCCGCTTTCTCGTACTTCATGAAGCGCGGCGTGATGCGCTTGTCGACCACGTAGCTCTGCTGGAAAAAGAGCTGCCACGGCGCCACCGTCGTGCCGACGATGCCGATCACGAGCAGCATCACGTCGGAGAGCTTCGAGTGCGCGGGCCAGTTCGGAACGAAGAAGTCGCGTGCCATCTGGCTGACCGGCGGATGGATCGAGACCAGCACCGGCACCAGCAGCAGGCTCAGGAGGCACAAGAACACGGCGAAGCGTTCGAACCGCCTGAAATTGCCGGTGCTGACCGCCGCCATCGTGAGCGCGGCGGCGATGCACACGCCCGCGATCTTGGATACGCCGAAGAAGTCGAGCACGAACGTGATGCCGATGAACTCGGTCACGATCGTCAGCGCGTTCAGAAGGAACAGGTCGATGACACTGAAGGCACCCCAGAACTTGCCGAAACGCTCGAAAATGAGCCGCGCGTGCCCGACCCCCGTCACTGCACCGAGCCGCAGCACCATTTCCTGGTTGACGAACAGCACCGGTACCAGAAGCAGCATGGTCCACAGCAGCGTCGTGCCGTAGTTTTGCCCTGCCTGCGTATAGGTACCGAATGCGCCGGCGTCGTTGTCGCCGACCATCACGATGAGACCGGGGCCGAGAATGGCGAGCAGCGTCCGGAAGCGCGCCCACCAGTTGGTGCGTGGCGCGACGTCGTGGTGCGCGATGGTGCCGAGTGCGCCCTTGATGTCGCCGAGGTGGGCGTCGTCGAGTACGGCACTGCGTTCGCGTGCAGTGTCGCGGGGCGAGATGTTGGCGGGTACGGACATTTTGTTTTCCTCCCAGATGAGCGAAACGGGAATGCGCCGTCGGCATGCGCAAGGACGCGAATCGTCGAACGATCGTGTCGCTTGCGTATGCAGGGGCGGGGCGAGAGCGGTTACGAAACGAGGGCTTTGAGGCCGAGCCAGAAAGCGGCGAACCGGTGCGGTTCGCGTGGTTTGAGCGACAGCATCGCGTCGTAGCAGACGCGCGATTCGTCGATGTGCGGCAGATTCGACAGGAGAAGGCCGAAGTTCATGATCGTGCTCCGTGCGCCTGGCTTGACGCGTGATTGCGAAAAGCCAGCAGACACGGAAATCGCGCGCATCACGGGCGCGGCGACTGGGGCCTACTCGCTTTCCTCAGTGAATAAAGACACTGGAAATGAATGACATAAGGGATAACTGTCGGTGCCGGGCATGTCGGTTCCTTGTGAACGGTAGGTACGCGCGATTGCTGCGTACGTGTTTATCCACGCGCCTGCGAATGAATGATCGAGGCGCGAACGCATACGGCCGCGAGTCGAGGCTCGCGACGCGGTTCCGTGTGGCGCGCACGCGAACGCGTGCGCCACATGGCGCTAATCAACAAGGTGCACGGAGGGTTTACCGGGGCGCGCACCGCCTGCCTGAGGGCAGGACGGCGGCTGGGAAAAGGGAGCGCGGACGTCCTGCCGATCAGGCAGCGAAACTGTTCGAAGATCGACTACTGCAACTGTCCAAGGTATCAGCCCCTTTTGTGAAGACCTTTAAATTTTAGGTGGCGCGAGATTGTGAAGTCAATACGCTTCGCTAAGCATAACCAATATATTTTCGACTGCGCGATCGCTGAGAATTACCGCCCCATTCCGGCGGGATCTTTTCTTTCAGACTGGAATGATCTGATTATTTTTCTGAAAGAAATGTTCGATGGAAATGGGAAGCGCAATCATGACGAAATGCTTTCTCTCGACCTTCGACGTGAATCGTTGCGCCGCAGTCAGCGACAAGTCGGGCGAGTTCGTTTATGGTGCGAGGGAACGCAGCGTCGTCTCTATCCTTCCGTCGAGAATCCGCGATGAAATGCCCGCCACGCGCCATCTTCGCCGCCCTCGCTTTCACCGTCGCGCAAGCCGCGCTCGCCCAGGTGCCGGGAACGGTGCAACTCGAAGACATGACCTGGACCGAACTGCGCGACAGCATCCGGGGCGGCAAGACCACCATCCTGATTCCGATCGGCGGAACCGAGCAAAGCGGGCCGTACGTCGCGCTCGGCAAACACAACGCGCGGGTCAGGGTACTGTCCGAACGGATCGCGGAAGGCCTCGGCAACGCGATCGTCGCGCCCGTCATCGCCTATGTGCCCGAGGGCGGCTATGCGCCGCCGACGTCGCACATGCGCTTTCCGGGCACCATCACCGTGCCCGACGACGTCTTCGAAAAGACCCTCGAATCCGCAGCCAACAGCTTCCGGGTCCATGGCTTCACGAACATCGTGTTTCTCGGCGACCACGGCGGCTACCAGAATGACATCAGGCAGTCGGTCGCCCGGCTCAACAAGTCGTGGGCCGGCACGGGCGCGCGCGCGTTCGTGCCGGCCGAGTATTACGGCACCAGTTCCGACGGTTATGACCAGATCCTGCGCGAGCATGGCGTGCCGGCCCCGGAAATCGGCACCCATGCGGGGCTGGCCGACACGTCGCTGCTGCTGGCGGTGGCGCCGCGCATGGTCCGGGTCGACAAGCTGCGCAACGCCGCGAAGCCGGGTGCCGTCGACGGTGTCTACGGCGGCGATCCGCGTCATGCGAGCGTCGAGCTCGGCCGGCTGGGCACCGATGCCATCGTGTCGCGCACCGTCGATGCAATCAGAAAGGAAATCGCCGGCCGCTGACGCCGCCACGCTATCGCTCCGCCTTTGCCGTCGTTCCATTCAATCGAACAGGGACCGTCATGCAACCGCGCTTTCACCGTCACATCCGCTTCCCCCATCCCGCGATCGTGATCGCGGCAGCGCTGGCCGGCTTCTGCGCCCAAGGTGCGATCGCGGCGTCCGCCGTCGCGGCCGTACCCGGCATGCCGCCCGTCATCAACCCGGACAACCTGTACAGCGAGGCGCAGGCCGGCCGCATGAGCGTGGCGGTAGCGGGTGCATTGCCGCGCATCTATGTGCCGAACCTGCGGTCGAACGACGTCTACGTGATCGACCCGGCCACGTACAAGGTCGTCGACCGGTTTGCCGTCGGCCGCAGTCCGCAGCACGTCGTGCCGGCCTGGGATCTGCAGACGCTATGGGTCGCGAACAATGCGGAAGGGCGAACCGACGGCAGCCTGACGCCGATCGATCCGAAGACGGGCAAGCCCGGCCAGGCAGTGAGCGTCGACGATCCGTACAACATGTATTTCACGCCCGACGGCAAGGATGCGATCGTGGTGGCCGAGGCACATGCGCGGCTCGACTTCCGCGACCCCAAAACGATGGCGCTGAAATCGAGCCTCGATGTCCCGCAATGCAAGGGCATCAACCATGCCGACTTTTCGATCGACGGCCGCTATGCGCTCTTCACATGCGAGTTCGGCGGCAAGCTGGCGAAGATCGATCTGGTGAATCGCAAGGTGGTCGGCTACCTCGAGCTCGACCGGAAAGGGATGCCGCAGGACATCCGCGTGTCGCCAGATGGCAAGGTGTTCTATGTCGCCGACATGATGGCGGACGGTGTATACGTCGTCGATGGCGACCGCTTCACGAAGACCGGTTTCATCCCGACCGGCGTCGGGACGCACGGACTGTATCCGAGCCGCGACGGCACGAAGCTCTATATCGCGAATCGCGGCTCGAATCTGGTCCACGGGCCGCGCCACGGCAAGGGCGGCGTATCGGTGCTCGATTTCGCGACACGCAAGGTGGTCGCGACCTGGCCGATCCCCGGCGGCGGCAGCCCCGACATGGGCAACGTCAGCGCGGACGGCAAGACGTTGTGGCTGTCGGGCCGCTTCGATGACGTCGTCTACGCGATCGACACCACGAGCGGCGCGGTCCGGTCGATTCCCGTCGGCATGGAGCCGCACGGCCTGACGGTGTGGCCGCAGCCGGGGCGCTATTCACTGGGGCATACGGGAAACATGCGGTAGGGCGGCGGCCGGTCGGCGCGTACCGGCACGGCCGTTCGACAGGCGGGCCGCATGGCTCGCCGATGGAAACGGCGCAAGCAACAGCTGCGAGGCAAACCGCGCGCGGTTCGCGCGCCTGTCTGGCCCATTGCCGCGCATCGCGGCCGCTGCCGCCGGGCATGGGGTGTCCGACGGGCGAAACGCAACCGGCGCGCGTGGCCGCCGTCGCGGCTGCCACGTGGCGTCCCAACCGGAGAAAGCCGATGACCGAACGTCAGTCTCCCGACACGAACCCTCCGCACATGGAGCCCGGCGCGCACGACGCGCTCGAACACCTGCTCGGTAGCCTGCACCGGCATGGATTCCTGCATTTGGCGAGCGAGGTCGTCAGCGCGAACGCGCGGCTGGCCGACACGTTCGTCGATGCACTCGACAAGCCGGGCATGCAGAGCGGCATGCAGAATCTCGCGGTGCTCTTGATGGCGCTGTCGCGCATTCCGCCGGAGCAGTTCGGCAAGGCCGTGTTCGCGGCCGCCGACGCGCTGCACCACGTTGGCGCGTGGCAACCGGCGCAGCACGCGCATGTCGCACCCGGCGTGCGCGGCGCCTACCGGCTGCTGCACGACGAAGCGCTGTGGGACGCGCTGACGCCGTTGCTCGAAGGATTGAAGGTGTTCGCGCAAGGGCTTGCGCGCAATCCGGAGACGCCCGTCACCGCGCTCGGCGAGAAGACGAACGGCACGTGACGGTGTCCGGTTGCGGGCCGGTATCGGCGTGCCCGACGCCACGCGGCAACGGCTGCGGGCGCTGCACACATGCAGTGCCAGGTGCGCGGCCGGCCGACGCGTGCGGTCGCGTGCCACGACAGGCCGCACGCGAAGCAGCGTGTTGGCCCATATGCCGCGCTATTCCCATGCGTGCTTGCTGAACTGATAGCCCTTGCAGCGGATCGTCTTGATCCGCTTCGGTTCCGTGATGTCATCGAGCAGCTTGCGGCGCAGCTTCGAGATCCGGCCGTCGATCGAGCGATCGAAGCCGTCGAACTCGATGCCGCGCAACAGCACCGTCAGGTCTTCCCGGCTGACGACCTCGCCGGCGCGGCAGGCAAGGGCCCACAGCAGGTCGAATTCGGTCGACGTCAGGCGAGGCGCGCTACCGTCAGGAAGGCGAACCTTGCGATCCGCCCGGTCGATCGAAAACTTGCCGAACTCGAACCGCTGAGGGGAGGCCGGCACGTAGTCGACCGGTCGCATGCGTAGCCGCCGCAGGTGGGCCTTGATCCGCGCGAGCAGAATGCGCGGCTCGACCGGCTTGTGGAGAAAGTCGTCCGCGCCGAATTCCAGGCCGAGCAGCTCGTCGAACAGTTCGTCGCGGGCCGTCATCATGATGACGATGCCGTCGTACTGCAAGCGTGCTTCGCGGCAAATTTCGAAACCGTCCTTGCCCGGCAGGTTGATGTCGAGCAGCACCAGGTCAGGGCGGCGCGTGACGATCGTCGACACGGCATCGGTGCCGTCAAGCAGCGTGTCTACCTCGTACTGATGCTTGCGCAGATAGTCTGCGGTCAGTATGGACAATTGAACGTCATCTTCGACGAGCAGGATTCGGATGGGCATCGCTAAACGAGGGGGCAAAACGGGAAAATGGCGAGCGGTTAGGCCCAGTCCGAACGCGTGGTAGCCGAAGCGACGCGGATAATACTGCGTAACATTCCAGAGGAATGTGACGAAATCTGCATCGCCCGCTGAACCTGTCCGCACGGAAATCTTTGCCGACTTGCCGCAAATGCCGACGAAAGGCTCGACGAACAGGCAAAATGCGTCGGCGCGATATCCGGCGCGTCACCGGGAGCGGACCCCGACCCGGAGCCGTTCGGACGAAAGCGTTGGCGAACGTCGGCTTGTGCGGACGCCGCTACGCTACTCGATTCGGGCCAGGTAAAGGTTACTCGACAGATCATTACGAAATATTACACGATCTATTGTCAATGGCTCCTTACAATCCCCCAACCGAAGAGAAAAAAGAGGAGCCGCGTTTCCGGCCCTGCGTTAAAAACCTGGTGAAGAAGACGGCGATAACCGGTGCGCGCAGCTACCCGCACCCGGTGCGCGACTGCCGCTATTGCATGCGTGCGGATCGGCGTTGACGCTGCGTCGGCCTTCGAGGCGCATACCTGTCGACGGGCCGATAGACGAATAGGAATGCGAAATTGCGTCGTCGTGCGTCATCCACGGTGCCGATTTGGTCAGGGATGCGATCGACGTCGCGGTCGCCCCCGCTGACTGGAGCGAGGTCGTCAGGGCTGCGGAAACACGTTCGGCGTTCTTGATGACGCTCGCACCCGATCAACCGGACGAGGTTCACACGGCGATCGGGGCAATGCGGGTATTGATGGATGAGCGTGGCAACTGCAGGCCGATGGACAACGGGCGCGTTACCCGTCGCTACGAACGAGTCGCGGGGTGAGCGGGAATCAAGCACCGGCGCCGCAAGCCGATGCGGCACGCTGGCGATGGCCGGTGCGCCATCGTCGCTTACCGGCTTGCGCGCGAAAACAGCAATGATTCGGTGTCGTTGAACCGGATCCGCGTCGGCTCGCCGTAACCGGCTTTCTCCGCCACGCGGATCGATGCGACGTTGGTCGGCGCGATCACGCACACGCTGCGCTCGAACCGCTGCTGCCCGTCGAGCCACGCCAGCGCGGCCGCGAGTGCCTCGGTCGCGTAGCCCTTGCCGTGCGCCCACGTCGCGAGTGCCCAGCCGGCTTCCGGCACGCCGCGAATCGACGGCTCGATCAGACGGTAAAAATCGGCGAAACCGAGATCGCCGACATAGCGGCCCGACGCCTTCTCGCGAATCGCCCAGTAGCCATAGCCGAGCAGCGGCCACAGCCCGCGATACGCGAGCATGCGCATCCACGAGTCGCGCGTCGCGGACGGCTCGCCGTTGAAGATGTGCTCGACGACCTTCGGCTCGGCCCACATCGTGGCAAGCGCATCGAAGTCGCCGAGCGGATGGCCTTCGAGGATGAGGCGCGGCGTGTCGAGTACGGGTGGGGAGGAGACTGGCGGCATCTTGATTTCCGGAAGGGAGGGAGCTTGGGACGGCCAGGCCGTCAGCACGTCGATGCCGCGCTGGTTGTGCCCCGTCCGCGCACCCGCTGGCAGATCGGGCGGCGATGTTCCTCGACGAGCAGCGGCGTGCGATCGACGACAGGCGACGGCGGCACTCTGCGAGCGGGCATGTCCATTTCGGCAAGACAGGGAGCCGGAATGATAGCAAAACCCTTGCCCGGGCGGCGCCGCGCCGAGTGGCCGGGATTGACTCCGCCGCATTAGCGGCGGCCGCGAACAGGAAGGGGGCGGTTGCGCCGGTGGCAAATTCGATGGCGGGAACGGCGATGCGGCGTATGGCTGGCTTCCTGACCCGAACGATGCCTGATGCCTGTTCGTTCGAGGGGGCGCCATTTCAGAAGCGCAGCACGATCCTCATGAGGCCCAAATTCGCCAATACGCCGCTCAAAAGGATCGAGCTGATTCGCCCCGCTGGGGCGATCTACTTCCGGCTTTTCAGGAAGGTCCGCCCTTCGGCCGTGATCGACGCGCCGGAGCGGCCATGGGCGGAATGGCTGACGAAGCCCGCGCTGACGAGCTCACGCGCGATCGACCAGCCGAGCGCCGGCGCATCGCGCCCATAGCGGACGTCGGCGAGGCGTTCGAGCGCCCAGATGGCGGAGGCCGACAGGTTCGGGGTGTTTGACGTGAAGTTGTCGCTCATCGCTTCCTCGTGAGGTGGGGATTCGGGGTGGGCGGGATGCCATGACATCGGATGGCGCGCGAATCAGCGCGCCTGCAACACGGGCAGCAGCGCCTGCAGTGCCGCCTCCTCGTCGGGGCCGGTGGCCAGCACTTGCGCGGACGTGCCGCCGTGCACCTGCAGCGCCGCGACGGCGGCGCTGTCTTTCGCGTCGCTGCTGATCCCGTTCGCGATCAGCAGGATGTCGCTTGCGAAGCCGCGCGCCGCGTCGACGGCGGCTTCTCGTGCGGCGTAGCCGCGGTTGCGGTTCCACGCGGGGCCGATTTCAACGTACACAACGGTTGCCACGATGTCGGAAAGCCTCTGGACGGGACGTCGGAATCGGTGTGCGGCGCCGGGCCGGCAGTGCGCCAGGCGCGCGTGAAACGCGCTGCCCCGCACGACTCGGGGCGGCCGGCAGCGCAGCCGGGGTATGTCATCCTGCTTGGATGTGCCGGCATTCTCGGTGAAACGGGCCGCAAGTCCGGCGAACGGCCCGAAAGCGGGAATTATAATACAGCGGCCAAGATATGTGTATTGCATTATAATGCCGTGTGCGCTGACGGCGGCCCGCCGATCCGTCGGCGCGTGCCTCCCGGCCATTCGGGCGACGCTGCCAGCGCGCCCGGCATTTTTATCGACGACCCAACTCCTCCCGAATGGAAGCTGCAATGAACGCCGCCCCCGCCTGCCCGCAATGCGCGATGGAAAACACTTACCCGGACGGCACGCTGACCGTATGCGCGGACTGCGGCCATGAATGGTCGGCCGGTGCCGGCGCCGAAACGGGCGACGAACCGGCGGGCGACGTCGTCAAGGACGCGAACGGCAACGTGCTGTCGGATGGCGATTCCGTCGTGCTGATCAAGGACTTGCGCGTGAAGGGCTCTTCGATCACGCTGAAGATGGGTACCAAGGTCAAGAGCATCCGCCTGGTCGGCGGCGATCACGAGGTCGACTGCAAGACCGACATGGGCGGCTTCATGCTGAAGGCCTGCTACCTGAAGAAAGTCTGAGCGCGCACGCCCCGATCGACCGTTTGCAACCCACTACCCGTGTATGGCCGAGGAACGAATTTCCTACGACGCGTTCGTCAGATTCCTGGCGACGCCGCTGAACGACGGCCGGCCATTCGTGCTGGAGACGCAGCACGCGCTTTCGCTGCACTTCGACCATTTCGGCACGCAGAGCTTCATGTCGCTCCGGGATCCGGGGCGGCTTGAGCTCGGCTATACGCGCGTGATGATGGGCTTTCTGCTGTTGCAGCCCGAACCCGCGCACATCTGCATGCTCGGGCTCGGCGGCGGTTCGCTGGCGAAGTACTGCTACCGGCACCTGCCTGGCGCGGCGATCGACGCGGTCGAGATCAACCCGGACGTGATCGCGCTGCGCGACACATTCAGGATTCCTGCTGATGACAACCGATTCAAGGTGGTGTGCGCCGACGGCGCCGATCATCTGGAGCGGGCGGATATCAGGACGGACGTGATCCTGCACGATGCGTTTGTCGCCGACGGCCTGCGCGGCCGGTGTACGGGCGCCGCATTCCTCGCGGCATGCCGCGAGCGCCTGAGCGAAACCGGCGTGCTGGCGATCAACTTCATGGACGACGATCCGGCGTTGCCGCAGCATCTCGAGCACCTGCGATCGGTGTTCGGTGCGTCGTATACGCTGGTGCCGTGCGGCGACGACAACAACTTCATCGCGTTTGCGTGGAAGGGCGGCAACCGGTTGCCGTCGTTGCGCATCCTGCTCGAACGCGCACTGGCGTGTGCGCAGGCCGGCGAGCTCAAGCTGGCGGCGACGGCGCGGCGCATGAAAGCCGGGGAAGGCATCGAGCCTCGGCGGCTGGTGCAGCGCGCGCAGCCGCACGAGCGATGGGAGATCGGCGCGTAACCGGCGCCGCGGGCGTGGCCGGTGCAGCCGCGCTTACTTCACGCGCTTGCCGAGCGCGCTCTTGGTCTTGTACGTCACGCCGTGGCGGTCGAGATACTCGCGGATCAGTTGCCGCACGACCTGCGAAGGCGTGAGATCCTGCTCGGCGCAGAGCATCTCGAAGGCTTCCTTCTTTGCGGGGTCGATCAGGACGGTCAGGCGGGCAGTTTTCGTTTCCATTGCGGGGCGAGGGTGGTCGGTATGTTAATCAAATTATAATCGATCCGCCTTCGGCGCCACCGCCGAAAGCGCTCTCCTGGCGCGCGATCAGCGCTTGCTGCGGAGCAGCGCGAGCAGGTCGTCGATCACCGGCACGATCGCGAGCGTGACGAGCACCGCGGCGAGCGGCACGGTCGATACGTAGCCGACATGCTTGAAGCCGATCGCGCCGGCCAGGCCGCCGATGAAGAACGACGCGAGCATCGTCGCGTGAATCCGCAGTTTCGAGCGGTTGGCGATGACCGCATGCGCGTCGACGTCGACCGCCGTCCGGTTCCAGTAGAACAGCTTCCCGAGCTCGATGCCGAGGTCGGTCACGATGCCGGTCATGTGCGTCGTGCGGATTTCCGCACCCGACAGCTTCGTGATCGTCGCGTTCTGCAGCCCCATGATGAAACACAGCAGCGTCACGGTTACCGGCACGAAGAAGGTTTCCCACAGCGCGAGGTGGCTGCCGAGCAGCCCGAACAGGAGCAGCAGCGCGGCCTCGACCAGCAGCGGCAGCACGAACTGGCTGTGCAGGCCGCGGCGGCGGCCCCAGTTGACGAGAATCGCCGAGCAACTGGCGCCGACCAGGAACGACCCCAGCGAGCTGATGCCTGCCAGCGCGAGCCGCACGTCGCCGAGCGCCGTCTGGTCGGCGATCGCCGACACGATGCCGCTCATGTGCGACGTGTATTGCTTGACCGCGAGGAAGCCGCCGGCATTGGCCGCGCCGGCGACGAACGCCAGCGAAAACCCGAGCTGACGGTTCGCGGTCGCGCTGCGGTGTTTTCCCGTCAGGTTTCGAAAGTACTGCGCTGGCATAAGGGCTTCGCTCAATCGCCGCGGATCGCGGGCACGGACGTGAAGACCGGCGCCGCACGGCAGGGCGGGCACGCCGCCTGCGCATGGGCGCCGGTTCTCTCGAATTATGTGACGAAAATGATAATGACATTATCATACTCTGTTAGCCGCATAGGGCTTTCAGTACAATGTCATGCGGCGCGGCCTGACGGCGGCTTCGCTGTCGCATGGCCGCGCCGCCCGCATTCGCGATCACTTCTGCCCACCGCTTCATGACCCCGATCAAGTTCATTCTTCGCTACACGGCGATCCCGTTCACGGCCATCGTGGCCGTGGTGATCTGGACTGTCATACCATCGTCGAAAGAGATCGATGCGAGACAATATGCAGCGCTGTCGCGCGCGTACGCGAGTTTCCCGCTGCCGTTCCGGCGCGAGATCTCGGAAACGATGGACCACGGCCGGATCAACGACCGGCGCTACCAGGCGCTCGTGCGTGATTCGCTGGGCAATGGCGTCGCGCTGGACTGGCCGGCGTCGGGCGTTGGCGACCTCGCCGACGAGCGGCAAAAACTGGCCGAACTGATACAGGCCGATTCCGATCTTCAAGGGCATCACCAATGAAAACTCTGCTGGTTTCCGTGGCATTCGCGATGATCATCGCGAGCCTGATCTTCGCGCTGTATTTCATGAATCACGATCGCGGCAAGTCCAAGCGGATGGCCTGGTCGCTCGCGGCCCGCGTCGGGCTGTCGGTCACGCTGTTCCTGTCGCTGCTGATCGCTTACAAGCTGGGCTGGATCGAGCCGACGGGGCTGCCGATCGGGCGCTGAAAGACGGACGCCCCGTGGCATGCGGGGCGTTCGCGAAAACGCGAGTTTGGATCTTCAATAGAGCTATTGTGATAAGAATACTTATCCTGATGGAGCGATTTCCTGCTCGAGTTCTGGAATAGCGCACCGTGTGATCGGGACTGGCGGCGCCGCAACGGCGCCGCACGAAAGCCGACATCGCTCTTCGCGACGCTGCGCGGTGCAAATCAATGCCCGGCAGATAACTTGGCCATGGCCGGATCCGGCGACGATAGGGCAGTTCGCCGGTGCGGCGATGACAAGGAACAACCGATAACGAAGGACGTTGTTCAGGCCGATGCTTGCGCTTCTTCCTCGATCCAATCCGCGAACGCCTTGACTTCCGGGCGCTGCATGGCCCCCGGCAGCGTGACCAGGTAATAGGCGAAACGTGCCGGCCAGGGCTTGTCCAGCACCTGCACCAAACGTCCGGCGGCGATTTCCTCGCGTGCGTATTCCTGCGGCACCAGGGCCAGTCCTTGACCCGCCTCGGCCGCCCGGATCAGCAGGTAGTCGTCCTCGAACGCCGTGCCGCGCTCCGCCCGTGGATCGTCGGTCACGCCGTGCGCGGCGAACCATAACGGCCAGTCAGCCCGGTCGCAATCGTGCAGAAGCGGGTAGTTCAGGCAGTCTCCCGGTTCTTTGACGGCATGACGGTCTGCCACCAGGCCGGGGCAGGCCACCGGCACCAACACCGGGGCCATCAGGCGAGTGACTTCCAGGCCAGGGTAGTTTCCCAGCCCATGCCGCAGCGCCACATCCACCCGGTCGCGGCGCATGTCCGTCAGCGCCGAAGTCGCCTCGACCCGCACTTCGATCTGCGGATGCCGCTCGTTGAAGCGCCCCAGGCGCGGCACGAGCCACGATGCGGCAAAGGTCGCGACGGTACTGACTGTCAGGGTGTGGCGGCCTTTGATCGCTTCCAGCCTGTCGACGGCCTTGTCGATTTGTGCAAAGGCTTCGAGCAACGACGGATGCACGCTGGTCCCGGCTTCGGTCAGACGCAAACCCTGCCGCTCCCGAGTGAACAGCACCATCCCAAGCCGGTCTTCCAGCAAGCGGATCTGCTGACTGACCGCGCCGGATGTGACGTGCAACGCTTCGGCAGCAGCCTTGATGCTGCCGCGCTGGCCGACTTCAACAAAGGTGCGCAGCGCTTGCAGAGGGAGTGATGCAGCCATTCGATTTAGGTTCTCTAAAGACTAAAAGCAAAAATGATCGCTTCTGATTTCTCATAGCGACGGCCATGATGGCACAAGTCCATGGACGCTGCGCTGCTTTAGTAAACCTATATTGACTGGACGACAACCATGACCCATCCGCATTGGCGGCTATGCCTGATCCTGCTTTGCACGACGCAGTTCGTTGCGTTGCTCGACTTTTCCATCACCATGATCCCGCTGCCTCAAATCCAGCAAAGCCTGGGTTTCACGCCCGGCGGGTTGCAATGGGTCATCAATGCGTATGGCGTAGCCATCGCGGGCTTTCTGCTGCTGGGCGGCCGCGCTGCCGATATGTTTGGCCGGCGACGGGTGTTTCTGATCGGGCTGACGCTCTTTACCGCGGGTTCGCTGCTGGGCGGCTTTGCACAAAGCCCGGCGCTGCTGATTACCACCCGCGCCATGCAGGGCTTGGGTGCCGCGATGTTTTCGCCTGCGGCCTTCTCGTTGCTGCTGGCGGTCTTTCTCGACCCTCGGCAACGAAACCGGGCGCTGGGCGCGTGGACGGCGGTGGCCGCTAGCGGGTTCGTCGCGGGCCTGATCCTGGGCGGCATCATCACGGACGTGCTGGGATGGCGCTGGGTGTTGTGGATCAACGTGCCGGTCGGTGTGCTGGTTATCGCCTTGTCGGGCGTCCTGCCGCTCGGCAAGCCGGATGCACACACCGCGTCCGGCCGCCTGGATGTATGGGGCGCGGTGCTGGTCGCCAGCGGCGCGGCAACCTTGGTCTTCGCTTTTGCCAATAGCGAGCACGTCGGCCTGGCATCTCCTGCGACCTTCGGGCTGATTCTGCTGGCGCTGGGCCTACTGGCTGGCTTCGTGCAGGTGGAAAGCAAGGTCGCATCTCCATTGATGCCGTTGCCGATTTTCTGGCGACGCTCGACGGGCGGGGCGAATCTCGTCTCCTTGCTGGCGAATACGGCGTTGGGACCGACGTTCGTGGTGGTCGCGCTCTACATGCAGGAGGTCCTGGGTTTCACCGCAACACAGACCGGGCTGGGCCTGCTTCCGATGGCAACCGCTTTCACGCTCTCCAGCGCGTGGGTCGGGCCTGTCCTGATCGCAAGAATGGGCACCAAGCCCGTCATCCTTGGCGGGATGGTGCTGTTCATCGGTGGTCTTGCCTTGCTGGGCACGTCATTGTCGGCGGATGCGTCGTGGAGCGCGTCCATTCTGCCTGGCACCTTGCTGGCCGGCATCGGCTATGGCGTCGCTTTTCCTGCGTGGACAGTCGCCGGTATCGAAGGCATCGATGCTGCCGATCATGGCTTGGCGGGCGGTATGCTCACCACCACCCAGGAAATCGGCTCGGCAGTCGGGCTTGCGGTCGGTGTCGCCGTGAGCATTGCCGTCCTCGCCAGTGGCGGCAGCGCGGCCCAGGGGTTCAGCTATGCCATCCTCGTTTCCGCCTGCATGGTTCTGGTCGGCCTGGTCTGCGCAGCAGCCATCCTTCCGGGGCAAGCCACCCGTCTGGGCGTGACGCGATGATCGACCTTTATACCGACAGCTCACCCAATGGCTTCAAGGCAACGATCGCCCTGGAAGAACTGGCGCTGCCTTACCGCCTGCATCATGTCCGCATCGAGGCAGGCGAGCACCAGCAGCCGGAGTTCCTGGCCCTGAACCCGCATGGCCGCATTCCGGTCATCACCGACGATGACACCGGAATCACGCTGTTCGAGTCGGCCGCCATCCTGCTTTACCTGGCCGAGAAGACCGGCCGGCTGCTGCCGCAGGAGCCGGCGGCACGCTGGGAGGCGATCAAGTGGCTGCAATTCCACTCGTCCAGCGTCGGCCCGATCATCGGGCAGCGGGTGCACTTCGAACTGTTCGCCGAGGAAAAGATACCCGCCGCCATCGAGCGTTACCGCCGCCTGACGGAAGGGGTGTTCGCCGTGCTCGACAGTCATCTGGCCCGGCACCCGTACCTGGCCGGGGACGACTATTCCATCGCCGACATTGCGCATTTCGGCTGGACGCACATCGCCCGCATCATCGGCTTCGATTTCAGCCGGCACCGGCACATGAGCGTCTGGCATGAACGTGTGGCGCAGCGGCCCGCCGTGCGCAAGGGCATCACGCTGCCCGAACCGGCAACGGGCGCATGAAGGAGGCTGACACGATGCGTACTGCCACGATCCCGACCATCAAGGGCGCGTCGTTGTCAGCGTTCCATACGCATTCCGGTTACCGGCGCTTGCTCGCGCCACAGCGTCCGGCCGTTGGCGTTTTCCTGCCGGCGCGCTTCCATGAAGGCGACATGTGCGCGCTGGCCGGAAAGGCGGAATGGGTGGAATTTGGCTTTGCCGGGAGGGTGATAAAACCGCAGCCGTGATGCGCGGACACTGGCAGCGGCATGCTGCCAGCGAGATCTCCGCACGACGCAGATTGCTCGCGTGTTCAGGGGAACTCGAGGTGTTGCGATCGATATCGGATGCAACTAAAGCCGACGCATTCAAGTTGGCGCAATGAGGCGGTGGGCTTGTTGAGCGCGATCACGCATCAGGCTGTCCAGCGTGGCGCTTGCAGAACCGGACGCATGCGAATCGCCGGCATTGCGCCATGTTGATCGACCCGGTCAGCACGAACATCATTGACCATGTACGTCTTGCGCGTCTTCGCCGATCAATTCACTGACGCAGCGCGAAGCTCCGACTTTGCGTTCGTTTGATTGGCGCGGAGACGCCGGTCATGGCCGCGTAATCGTCTGCGAATCCGCACGCCACCAGACCAACGACGCCAGCTTTCCCGCACCCCGCACCGAATCAACGCATTATTTTCCGCACCCCTGCGGCCGATCGATCTGTGCGGCGAGTCGTGCGGCTTCGCTGCTTCCCAGCAGCGCCGCGCGCGCGTCCGCATCGGTGGACGCGATACGGTAGCGGCCGGAGCCGTCCGGGCCTGCAACGATGCTGCTGCCGTAGAGCGTCAGCCACTGGCGAATCGCCTGTTCGGTGACGCCGTCCCGGAAAGTGACCCACACGTCGGTGCATTGGCCCGTCGCCCCCCGCACGACAGCGTCCGGCACCGTGTCCGGCTCGGTGCCACGCATCAGTTGCACGATCGCGACCGCCTGTACGACGACGAGCGCGGTCAAGGCCGGCTGCATGACGAGCGAGTGTTCGCGCATCCAGTCCTGCACGCGCGCAAACCAGGATTGGCGACGCTCGGGTTGCGGCGCGCTGCGCGGGGCGTCGGCCGCCGTGCGCGCATGCGCGGTGTCGCGGGCGCCGAGCGCGGCCTGAAGCCGTGCGAACGCGGCATCGTTCGTCGCAGCGGTGCGCGCTTCCTGCGCGATGTCGGCGGCGGCTTCCAGTACGGCGAGCGTGTCCCGGAGCGCCGCATCGTGCGCGAGCCGCTCGACGAACCGTGCATGTTCGTCCGGCGTGAGTTCGCCCCGCACGTAGGCCAGGGCGAGGTCGCGATCCGGTTCGTCCGGATCGGTGGTGTGGCGCGGTGCGTTGCTCATGCCGTTTCTCCCGTCTGGTCCTGCACGCAGGCAATCACGCGAGCCTTTGCTTCGGAAATGCGACGTCGTACCGACACGGGCGAACCGGCCTTCGTCATCTGCTGAATCTCGACATCCTTGTGTCCGCCCAGCGCGAGCATGAACGTCTCGCGCGCCGTCTCCGTCAGTTTCGACAGGCAGCGTTCGACCGCGGCGCGCGTGCGCGCAAGTATCGCGGCGGCTTCGGGGCTCGGCGCCAGTTCACCGAGGTCGGACAGCAGCGCGTCGAGCGCGTGCTCGTTTTCCAGCCACTGCTCGAGCGACGTCAGCCGGACCGATTCGACGCCGAGTTTGCGCAGGCGGGTAATCAGCTGCTTGGTGGCCGCGCCGGTCACGTAGCCCGCGACGCGTGCATCGAACGTCGCGTCGTCCATCCGTGCGGCATCGTCGAGCGAGAACGCGCTCGTCGGCTCGAACAGCGAGAGCAGCGCCGACTGCAGCGCGTCCTCGATGTCGGCGTCGCGACTCCACGGATAGAGGCGGCGGGCCTGCCGCGCAAATCGGTTGTTCACCTGCCGGAAGAATGCGGCGAAGCGCCCTTTGTCACGTTGCAGCCGCTCAAGGGCGACGACGGTCGTGGATCGCGCGTCGCGGTCGTCGGAGGGAAGGAATCGTGGCGTCATCGAAGACATCTTGGGTCGCTTGGAATGGGGACGGCAGCCGCGACGCGTAGGGTGGCCGGCGCCGCCGGAATTATATATGCGGGTGCGAATTCTGCATGGCATGAAAAATCGGGCGAACAAATCGGCGCGGCACGCGAATAGAACGACAAGACGCGAGCAAAGTCCGCCGTCGGCCGTGAGCCGGCGCGGTGATGGCGAGTGTCGATATCGCGGCTCACGCTGCCGCGAACTGCCCCTTCGAACGTGAGAACTGCCAAGCCATGAACGCGACCCACACCTGTACCCAATGCCACTCGAGCATGCCGGAGCGCGTGCCTTTCTGCCCGCGTTGCGGGAGCCGCACCGACGCCGCGGCGCCCACCGCCGCACCGGATTCGCCCGCGAGCACCCGGACGCGCGGCCGCGTGCTGCGCGACACCGTCGCTGGCGACGGCCTGCTGGTCGCGCTCGGACGCCAGTACGCGTTTTCGCTTGAAACGCACTGGAAGAGCGACGTGGCGCCGACGGTCAACATGGCGGTCGACGTCGATTTCGACGGCAGCGGTGCCGTCACCGCGGTGCGCGCGGTCTCCGGCGCGACCGTCGGACAGGAGCGGATGCGCGACGCGGTCGACGGCGTGCGCGAGGTCTCGGGCCGCGCGCTCGGCGAAGCGGCGGCGATCGGCTTGCCGCTTGCCGCGCGCGTCGTGTCGGCGGTCGGATACGCGAATCTCGGCGCGATCGCGCTGTTGCTGATCGGCTGGTTCTCGCTGAATGCGATCGCGATCCAGGTGACGGCGTCGACGGCGAGCGGGCTCTCGTTCTACGACCTGCTGCGCGCGCTGCACTCGATGAACAACTTCTATGCGCTCGAGGGCGTCAGCCAGATGAGCGCAGGGTGGTACGGCTTCGCCTGCTACCTGACGCTCGCACTGTGCATCGCCCCGTTCCTGTTCCGCCGCAAATCGCTGTGGCTCGGCCTTGCCGCGCCGCTCGCATGGATGGTCGCGGTCTACGCGGGCATCTACTGGAAGATCTCGTCCGCCGTGAGCGAGATCGGCGGCGCGGCCGGGATGACCGGCCTGTCGGCGGACTTCGCGCGCGAAATGGCCGCGGAAGTGTCGAAGGCCATCTCGTTCGGCGCAGGCTTCTATGTCGCCGGCGCGGCCGCGCTCTATCTCGCCTTCAAGGGCGTCAAGCAATACCTGTCGGCCTGAGCGGCCGACGCGCAGGCCCGGCGCGCATGCCGGGCGATGCGCCGCATCTCGCGATGGTCCCGGAACCGGGCTCGCGCACGTTTTCTCATCCACACACGACTGGAGTCCCTCACCATGAAGAAGATGTCTACTGCCGCTACGACCTTGTTGATCGCGCTGTGTGCGTCGGGCCTCGGCGCCTGCAGCAAATCCGATGACGCACCGAAGGCGCCGGACGCCGCCGCCCGGCCCGTGGTGGATCTGGCCGGGCTGGCTTCGCCGGACAAGCAGCAGCAGATCGCGGACCGCGCGCTGCCGCAAGGCGACGCCGCGCGGGCGCTCGCCGACTATCGCGGGATCGATAGCGGCAACGAAGTGATGTTCCTGTACTACGGCATCTCGAAGCTGCCCGTCGATTACGACAAGGCCGCGCAGTATTACTCGCGCGACTACCAGAACACGTCGGACGGCTTCAAGAAGCAGGACATGCTGAACACGTTGAAGCCGCGCATCGACGCATCGGTCGCGGCGGCGCAGAACAGCCGTTATGTCGTCCTGACGACGCCGAACGCGACGCTCGACTCGTACGACTTCACGAAGAAAGGTTTTCAGCTGACCAACGTCGCGCAACCGGGCTCGTTCCAGTACTTCTTCGACAACGCGAACTACAAGATCGCGTACACGAACGGGCCGGACTTCAATTTCGTGAAAGTGACCGACGAAGCGCAGGCGCGTTCGATCGAGGATCTGCGCAGCCACTACAAGCCGATTACCGCGCGCGTCTACGCGTATGCGCAGGATGTCGACCCGGCGAACAATCAGGTGAAGCTGCAGATGCTGCATGTGCAGCTGCTCGACGGCGGCGGTCACGTGCTCGCAGCGATGTGACGATCCTGCTTGCCGGTCGCGCAGGCAGGCGGGACGCTCATCCCCGCGTGACCGAGAACGTCGCGAGCGCGGCGCGCAGGTCGGTCTGCCGCGCGGCCAGCACGAAACGCAGCGACACGCCGCGTGCAGCAAGCAGGTCGCCGAGCTGGCGCAGCGACCTGCACGCGGACGCGTCGAAGCGTCGTACGCCGCACAGGTCGATATCGACGGCCTGGATCGCCGTACCCGGCGCGAGCTGCGCGAGCACCGGCTCCACCATCTTGCGATCGACGAAGCAGCCGATCAATGCGCCGGTCGCGCGCACGGTCATGCCGTCCGGTTGCACGTCGCAGGCGATGGCGAAGCGCCGGGGCGCGCGCAGCAGGCTGAGCAGCGCGGCCACGCAGCCGACCGCGAAGCCCTTGCCCGGCTGTCCCGTGACCGCGGTCACCGCAGTCACCGCCGCGAACGTCCACACGGCGGCGGCGACCACCTCCGCGGGCCCGCGCCCGGACAGGCAGTGGCCGACGATCTGGCGCGACCAGTCGTCGATCATGTCGAGCGCCATCGCAATCATCACGGCGGCCGCCGCCAGCTTGGGCAGCAGCGCGAGCAGCGACGTGCCGGCGACGACGAGCGCGAGCAGCATCGCCGCGTGCAGCACGGCCACCCCGCGTGTCCGTCCACCGGCGTTCCACGCGAGCTTGGAGCGGGTCAGCGAACCGACGATCGGCAACAGGCCGGCGGCCGCCGCGACGAGGTTCGCGACGCCGTGCGCGGCGAGATCGCGGTTGGGCCGCGCCCGCTGGCGGCTGTCCGCTTCGACGTTGCCGGCCGCAATCAGCGTGTCGAGCGAGGCCAGCACCCCGATCATCGCGCCGTACAGCACGAGCATCGCGAGCAAGCCCGCGTCGAGGCGTGCGAACACCGACGGCCATTGCAGCAGGCCGGGCCGACCGAGCAGGCCGGGATCGAAACCGACCGTGCCGAACGTGCGGCACGCGAGCGGCGCCGCGTCGAGCGCATCGAAACCATAGAACGCCGCGGTGCCGGCGAGCAGCGCCGCGAACAGCGACAACCCCTTCGGCCAGCGCACGCGCGGCGCGAACGTCGCCCACAGGAAATGCGCGCCGACGCCGCTGGCCACGACGACGACCGTCGGCCACCAGTCGAGCGCACAGCGGGTGACCGCGTGTGCCTGGTCGGCGATGGCCAGTATCGCCGAACCGAACAGCAGGCCGGACAGTGCCGATGCCGGCAGCATACGCACGAGCATGCCGCCGCGCAGCGCGGCCAGGCAGAGCTGCGTGACACCGGCGCAGGCGAGCGCAAGCGACGCGCACCCCAACGCGCCGAACAGGCCGAGCGACGCGATCGACGGCGTGTTGAGCAGTGTGCCGACGAGTTGCGACATCAGGACCGTCGCGGCGATCCGCGGCCCGGAAATCAGTGGCTGGGTGCCGCCGCCGAAGGCGACGACGAGCAGACCGACGATCGCGGTCGCGAGGCCGATCGCGGCGCCGAGCGCGGCGGCCTGCGCGCCATGCGCGGCCGCAAGCGCCTGGACGCCGAGGCCGATGTACTCGGCGGCGGACGACGCGGTCAGCAGCAGCGCGGGCACGAAATCGGAACGCAGCGCCGACGCGGCGCCGGTT
>NZ_JAAGPM010000087.1:0-32970 GCF_017104865.1 Burkholderia sp. Ac-20349 | reverse complement strand
AAGCAGATCCTCGACCAGATGGCGGCCGCGCTCGCGAAGATGCAGAACCGCACGGTCGACATCATCGGCCACACCGACAACTCGGGGAACCGTACGTCGAACATCGCGCTGAGCCAGGCGCGCGCGGGGCGGCCGGTGCCGCACCGGCGGCGGCGCTGCGCATGCCTGCCTTCGGATCGAGGACGAACTGGACTTCGATCGGCGCGCTCCAGAATTCGCGGGCCAGATCGGAGATCCGTCCCGAAAACTGGCTCTTGACCCAGTCCAGCTTGAAACGGTTCGGCGCGGCGATGGACAGCGTGTTCGCCGACGCATCGAAGGCCACCGGGGCCAAGGGTTTGATCCACGTCACGTACTGCTGGGGCGTCAGCTCGCGCTCCAGCAGTGCGGAACAGTGTTGCCAGAAATCGTTCATCAAGTAACTGTCGTTTTTTGCGTGCACAGCGCGGCTCGCCGGCGCCCTTGTCGCGGTTGCGCAACAAGGCCCGAAGCGGTCGTGCGAGCGTGCCTCGGACGCCTGCGTCACAGTCGTGGAGGGGCAGGCGCGAGCCGAAGCGGCGTGCGGGATTCTTGGAGATAAGGCGAGATTCTACCGCCAAACGCGGCCACAGAGCGAGTTATCCACAGGCCGGTTGTGTGGGGCGCGGGGCCGGATCGCACAGGGCGGGCACAGGCGATCGACTCCTAAAGTATTGACCGTCAACAGAAAAACGGTTTAAATAGCGGGTTCCGCGAAAACCAATCCTGTATTCCCGGTGATTGCGTTCGCCCGAATGCCTCCGGTTAAGGGCACGCGGTCCCCTGAATGTCGACATTCTCGAACAAGTGAGAACATCATGAAACGTACTTACCAACCGTCCGTGACGCGCCGCAAGCGCACCCATGGCTTCCGTGTCCGTATGAAGACGGCAGGTGGCCGCAAGGTCATCAACGCCCGCCGCGCGAAGGGCCGCAAGCGCCTCGCCATCTAAGGCAGGTTGCGCGCTGTGTCCGCCGTCCGCAGTCCTGCGGAAGGTGCCGTCGAGCCGGGTGCGAATCCGTCGCAGACGAAAGCCGCCTTCCCGAAAGCTGCGCGACTTCTGAAAACGGATGAATTTTCATCCGTTTTTCGTTTGCGTCCCTGGCGGCGCTCCGCGCACTTCGTGATTTACGGCAAGCCGACGGGTGAGTCCGCACGTTTGGGGCTCGTCATCGGCAAGAAGTATGCGCCGCGTGCGGTTACTCGTAACCTCGTGAAGCGGCTGGCGCGCGATGCGTTTCGCCTGCGCCGGGCCGAGTTCGCCGGTTACGACCTGCTGCTGCGGCAGCACACGCGCTTCGACAAGAAAGCGCTGCCGAGCGCGGCTTCCGCCCCGCTCGCGGCGATGTGCGCGGCCGAGATTCGCGAACTGCTCGACAGGGCAGTCCGGGAGATCGCCCGTCGTGCGTCGAAGCCCGCGTCCGAGTGACGCATCCGTCCGCGGTGCGGCGTTCGCGCCTGCCCGGCCGGTTTTGACGCGGCGCCGAATGGTGCCGCCCAAGGTATGAAAACGGTATTGATCGCCTTGCTGCGCTTCTACAAGGTTGCCGTGAGCCCTATGCTCGGCAACCGTTGCCGTTTTTATCCTTCCTGTTCGGATTACGCGCGCGAGGCAATCCAGTATCATGGCGCCGCGCGCGGCACGTATCTCGCCGTCAGGCGCGTGTGCCGATGCCATCCGTTTTCCGCGGGCGGCATCGACCTCGTCCCGCCGCCCAACTCCGACACTCGCGCTCGCGGCGAAGCCGACGCGCGGTCCCATCGACTCTGAGACAACGCATGGATATCAAACGCACCGTCCTATGGGTGATCTTCTTCATGTCAGCTGTCATGCTGTACGACAACTGGCAGCGGTCCCATGGACGCCCGTCGATGTTCTTCCCGAGTGCCACGCAGACGGCCCCCGCGGCCGCTGCCGGCGGCGCATCGGGCACGGGCGCGACGACGACGACCGCAGGTGAAGTGCCTGCTGCCGCAGCCGGCGCCGCACCGTCGACGACGGCACCGGCCGCCCAGGCGCAGCTCGTGAAGTTCTCGACCGACGTGTATGACGGCGAAATCGACACGCGCGGCGGCACGCTCGCGAAGCTGACGCTGAAGAAGCAGGGCGACGGCAAGCAGCCCGACCTGTACATCACGCTGTTCGACCACACGGCCGGCCACACGTATCTCGCACGCTCGGGCCTGCTCGGCGGCGATTTCCCGAACCACAACGACGTCTACACGCAGCTGAACCCGGGCACGACGTCGCTGACGGGTGACCAGAACGCGCTGAAGCTGTCGTTCGAATCGCCGGTGAAGGGCGGCGTGAAGGTCGTGAAGACCTACACGTTCACGCGCGGCAGCTACGTGATCGGCGTCGACACCAAGATCGACAACGTCGGCACGGCACCGGTCACGCCGACGGTCTACATGGAACTCGTCCGCGACAACACGGCCGTCGAAACGCCGATGTTCTCGCACACGTTCCTCGGGCCGGCGGTCTACACGGACGCGAAGCACTTCCAGAAGATCAACTTCAGCGACCTCGACAAGAACAAGGCCGACTACGTGACCTCCGCCGACAACGGCTGGGTCGCGATGGTGCAGCACTACTTCGCGTCGGCCTGGATTCCGCAGCAGGGCGTGAAGCGCGACATCTACGCTGAGAAGATCGACCCGACGCTGTATCGCGTCGGCGTGAAGCAGCCGGTCGCCGCGATCGCGCCGGGCCAGTCGGCCGACGTGCAGGCACGCCTGTTCGCCGGTCCGGAAGAAGAGCGCATGCTCGAAGGCATCGCGCCGGGCCTGGAACTCGTGAAGGACTACGGCTGGGTGACGATCATCGCGAAGCCGCTGTTCTGGCTGCTCGAGAAGATCCACAGCTACATCGGCAACTGGGGCTGGTCGATCGTGCTGCTGACGATCCTGATCAAGGCCGTGTTCTTCCCGCTGTCGGCTGCGAGCTACAAGTCGATGGCGCGCATGAAGGAAATCACGCCGCGCATGCAGGCGCTGCGCGAACGCTTCAAGAGCGATCCGCAGAAGATGAACGCCGCGCTGATGGAGCTGTACAAGACCGAGAAGGTCAATCCGTTCGGCGGCTGCCTGCCGGTCGTGATCCAGATCCCGGTGTTCATCTCGCTGTACTGGGTGCTGCTCGCGTCGGTCGAAATGCGCGGTGCGCCGTGGGTTCTGTGGATTCACGACCTGTCGCAGCGCGATCCGTTCTTCATCCTGCCGGTGCTGATGGCCGTCTCGATGTACGTGCAGACGAGCCTGAACCCCACCCCGCCGGACCCGGTCCAGGCGAAGATGATGAAGTTCATGCCGATCGCGTTCTCGGTGATGTTCTTCTTCTTCCCGGCCGGCCTCGTGCTGTACTACGTCGTGAACAACGTGCTGTCGATCACGCAGCAGTACTACATCACGCGCAAGTTCGGCGGAGTCAAGAAGAAGCCGGCCTGACGCCCGTTGCACCCGTGGGCGGCGAGCCGCCCGCGATGCACGCAAAAAAAGCCGCATGGTTCGCCCATGCGGCTTTTTGCTTTTGGCGGGCCCGGTGCGGGCTCAGCCCTTCTTCGCTTCGCCCGAGTCGCCGTAGAACTGTTCGACCAGCTCCTGCACGAGATAGCGATGATGGGGCGACAACGCTTCGATCTTCGACGCGAGTTCGATGGTCTCGGGCGTCGGCGGATAGCGCTCGTCGCGCGGCAGCGGTTGCGGCGTCGGGTGTTCGATCACGCTCGGCGACGGGCCGTAATGCAGCCAGTGGACTTCGACGCGCAGCCATTCGGCGAGCGTGGCGAGTTTGTCCGACGTCGGGATCGTGCGGCCCGTCAGCCATTTGTGCGCGGTTTGCGGCGACACGGGTTGCGCTCCGCGGTGGCGCAGATTGAATCGGTTCGCCAGCTCAGTCGCACCGGTGACCTTCTCCGGGCTGCGCCGCAGGGCGAATTTCAGGCGTTCCGAGAACGCGGCTTTTTCTTCGGATGTCGGCATGGGGGAGATTGTGCAATTCCCCAACCACGTTTCAGACAACCATTCGGGATAAACGTATCTCATTCAGACGAATCCCGGTCTTGATCGGGGTGTGTGGCGAAATTGAGGGCCATAGTCTTGGGCCGCTCCAGCAGGCATACTCGTCCGAAGCAGTGGCTGTGACATTGCGCTGGGCTGATACTCGGCTTATCCCCAGCGGGATAAATTCGAGCGTGTCCGAATCCTGCGCGGCGGCCGGTGACGTGTGTGCCGGCACGCTACAATGCCGGCGTTCCGATGCCCGAACTGTTGCGCGGGCGCGCCATATTTCACCGATCACCCGATTCATCCGATTCCCATGCTCGCTACCGATTCCGATCCGATCGTCGCCATTGCCACTGCTGCCGGCCGGGGGGGCATCGGGGTCGTCCGCGTGTCGTTCGGGCGCGGTGGCGAGGCGGCCGCGTTGCCGTTGATCGACGCGTTGTGCGGGCAGAAGCTCGCCCCGCGCCATGCGAGCTACGTGCCGTTCCTCGATGAGCACGGCGCGCCGCTCGACCGCGGGATCGCGCTGTATTTCCCGGCGCCGCATTCGTACACCGGCGAGCACGTGCTCGAGCTGCAGGGGCACGGCGGGCCGATCGTGATGCAGCTGCTGCTGCAGCGCTGCCTCGATGCGGGACGTGGTTTCGGGCTGCGGCTCGCGGAGCCGGGCGAATTCACGCGGCGCGCGTTCCTGAACGACAAGCTCGATCTCGCGCAGGCCGAGGCCGTTGCCGATTTGATCGAAGCGAGCACCGAAGCCGCGGCGCGCTCGGCCGGGCGTTCGCTCGACGGCGCGTTCTCGCGGCAGATCCATGCGCTCGTCGAAGACGTGATCACGCTGCGCATGCTGGTCGAGGCAACGCTCGATTTTCCGGAAGAAGAGATCGATTTCCTGGAAGCCGCCGATGCGCGCGGCAAGCTCGCGAAGATCCGCGCGCAGCTCGCGCACGTGCTGGGTGATGCGCGGCAGGGGGCGTTGCTGCGCGAAGGCTTGTCGGTCGTGCTCGCGGGGCAGCCGAACGTCGGCAAGTCGTCGCTGCTGAATGCGCTGGCCGGCGCGGAGCTGGCGATTGTCACGCCGATTGCCGGCACGACGCGCGACAAGGTGGCGCAGACGATCCAGGTCGAAGGGATTCCGCTGCACATCATCGATACGGCCGGGTTGCGCGAGACCGAGGACGAGGTCGAGCGGATCGGCATTGCGCGCACGTGGAGCGAGATCGAGCGTGCGGATGTCGTGCTGCATCTGCTGGATTCGCGTATCGGGATGACGCCGGACGACGAGACGATCGCGGCGCGGTTTCCGGGCGGCGTGCCGGTGGTGCGCGTGCTGAACAAGACGGATCTGACCGGTGTGGCGGCGTGTGTCGAGCATCCGGCGGCGGAAGGCGATCTGACCGAGGTGCATCTGTCCGCGAAGCGCGGCGACGGGATCGACATGCTGCGTGCGGAGCTGCTGCGGATTGCCGGGTGGCAGGCCGGGGCGGAAGGCGTGTATCTCGCGCGCGAGCGGCATCTGATCGCGCTGCGGGCCGCGCAGGAGCATCTCGCGCAGGCGGCGGATCACGCGGAGCAACGGGCGCAGTCGCTCGATCTGTTTGCCGAGGAACTGCGGCTCGCGCAGGAACAGCTCAATGCGATTACCGGGGAGTTCACTTCGGATGATCTGCTGGGGGTGATTTTCAGCAGGTTCTGTATCGGGAAGTGATGCCTGCGCATTTGAAGTTCGACAGTCCGTCGTGGCTCGTCATTCGTTTTTAATCGAAATACCCGATACGATCGCTCTCCCGTTCGCCTCACCCGGCCTGTCGTAAAATCGTCCGGCCGGGCAATCTCGACATAACAAATCCCGGCGTAAAAACAAAGAGAGGGCACGCATGGGATTCGGATTTGGAAAGCGCAATCAGTCGGCGAGCAACTCGACCGTCGACCTGACGAAAAACCAGCATTCGAAAGCGAATGACCGCATCGCGTTGGATCTTGCGCTACGCCGGGCATTGGCGGTCCTCGAGTGTTGCGCATCGCACGGCGCTTATATCGAGCTCAACGATGCCAAAGTCGGGTGGGACTATCTGAAGGAAAAAGGCCTGATTTCGATCGATCTGGATGCCGACTGGAATGAATCGGAACGCATCCTGCTGGCCTATTACAACGCCGGCGTGCTCACTTCATCGGATAAGGAGCGCGCCCGGCACCTGGTGGCCGTCGTCGAGACCCGACTCCGGGCCGTACGTGGCGAGGTGGTGGGCGTCGTGGATGCCGTTTCCGCACTCAATCTCGCGCGGCTCAAATATCCGTCGAAGAGCTGGATCGGCAATGGCATATTCGGTGCCGCGTTCGGCGTGATGGGCGGCGCGATCATCGGCACCGTGGCCGGCAGGTTCGCAGACGATACGACGGCCGTGACCAATGTCGTCTTCGTTCTCGTGATACTCGGTTCGATTCTCTTCGCGCGCTACAGCCACCAGAAGAGCATCGTCGCGGCCGACGCGAAAATTGCGAAGGCACAAGCCGAGGTCGACCGCCTCGTCGTCCGGAATCTGTCTCCTTCGGCGGAAGTCTCGCCCGTCGCCGCCTGACAGTGTTGCCAGATGGTTCGTCGTCGCACCGGGTGCTACATTGCCTCGGGCCGAACGAGCCGCCACCCGACGAGGTCCGGCTTGCCTGACGAGCGCATCCGCGCCGCGTGATCGCCATCGGGCAACGTGCGGTGCCGAGCGTCGTGGCGAGCCGACCGATCCTGCTTTCTTGCACGACCGCCAACCATGCCTTTGTCCCGCCGCCACTTCCTTGCCACCCTTCCCGTGCTCCCGGCGTTGGCCGCCCATGCGGCATCGGGTGCGCCTGGCCCGTCGCGATCGATCGACCGCGACGCGATCATCCGCGCCGTCTTCGCCGACGGTGCTGCACGTCCCGACCTGACCGCGCGTCACGTCGCGCTGATAAACCGGCTTCGCGTGATGTGGGTGCCCGTCGAATCAGGTGCGCCCGGGATCGATCCGTCGCAGCCGCTGATTGGCGAAGGGCCGCCGATCGCGCTGGCGAAGGCGGCACTCAAAACCGACGACGATGCGCTCGCCATCCGCACGCTGGCCGAACTCGGTCGGCTCGTGCCGCAGTTCGTGGCGGGGGGCGGCACGCTTGCACCGGGGCAATACACGATCCCGCCGGCGCTGCGCAAACTGTTCGCGTTCAAGGAAAGCGGTGTCGATGCATCGGGCCGTTTCCAGTTTCGCGCCGCGCATCTCGCCGTGCTGAGGGGCGCGAACTGGAGGACGGTCGATTCGGACGCGATCGAGGACGTGCTGGGCGAAGGGGATTTCTGGCCGATGCCCTATATCGACGGCAAGCGGCCGTATGGCGACCGTACCTACTATCAGTTCGACATGGCCGAACTGCTGGGTGAGCCGTACAAGCGGGATGGGCGAGGCAATCTCGTCGCGGAAGCGAAAAAGGATGCGCGGCTCGAACGCCTTCACTACGAAACGCTCACTGCGCTGCAGGTATTTCTGATGCATGCCGAGCTGACCCGCCCGGCCTGATCGTGTTGCGGTTCGGTGCGTCGATCCTGCATCGTGCGGCACGGCCGTCGATGCAGGCGAATCGCACGCTCGCGACGACGCTTCAGCCATCCGTCGGCCGAAGCGTCCCGCGCGTCACGACATCAATCCCAGTCCCGATGATGATGGTGGTAATAGCCGCCGCCACCGTAGTAACCGCCGCCATCCGGCACGACGATACAGCCGCTCAGCAAGACAGCGACGCCTGCAATCAGCAAAAGGGTTTTCTTCATCGCGTTCACCTGCTCGGATTCGATATGAAACCCAGCATAGCGAGCGCCCGCAACACCGGCTGTAAGCGATCGTATCCCTGATCCGCAATCCGTAACGGCGGATTATTCCGGTCACAATGACCGTAACAAATTCCCAAACAGCAGACGTTTTCAGGCGGTGACGACCCTGTTTCGCCCCGTATCCTTCGCACGATAGAGCGCGGCATCGGCGGCTTCGATCAACGCATCGGGCGTCGAGAGATCGTCGGCCGACACGGTCGCGCAGCCGACGCTCACGCTCACGCGCCCGGCAGGTGACGCCGGCATCGCGAGATCGAGCCGCAGCACTGCTTCGCGCGCTTCCTCGGCGACCACCCGCGCACCGCGCGCGCCCGTGTTCGGCAGCACGATCGCGAACTCCTCGCCGCCGTAACGCGCGACGATGTCCGCGGGCCGCCGCACCGCGCCGGCGAGCGCATTCGCGACCGCGATCAGGCACGCGTCGCCCTTCACGTGACCGAACGCGTCGTTGTACGCCTTGAAGCGATCGACGTCGACCATCAGCAGCGACAGCGGTTCGCCTTGCCGTCGCGCCTGCAGGAACAGCGTGTGGAAATGATCGTTGAAGTGCATGCGGTTGAACGCGCCCGTCAGCCCGTCGCGCGCGGACGAACGGACCAGCGTCGCGTGCGCTTCGAACAGACGCTGGTACAGCATCGTCACTTCCCATGCGAGCACGCACACGAGCACGCCCGGCGTGAACATGCTGAACAAGCGCGCGAGATACCAGCCGACCGTGAAGCGATTGGTGCTCATCAGGTTCAGCGTCGTGTCGGTGAGGCACGCGAGCACCGCGATCGCGAGCCACAGGTCGAGCGTCGTGCGCAGTCGGCCAGTGGCCAGCACGGTAACGAGCGCCAGCGCATTGAGCAGCCACACGACCAGCGCGACACCGTTGACGGGCAGCACGGCCGCGTCGCCCGGCGGATGAAACGCAGGGGGCAGCGACACGTTCAGCGTGACGAGGCACAGCAGCCCGGCGACGACGGCCGGCCCGCCGACCAGCGCGAGCGTCCACCAGCGTGTCTGCTGTGCGCCGATCGGTGCGCGCGTCAGCCGCTCGCGGGCGAGCAGCGCGACCATCACGAAACCCGGGAAGCCGGCATGCCAGAAGATCCACATCCACGCGGCGCTTTGCGGTCGCGCGCCGAGCAGCCCGTGCGGCGCGAATATGCCGGGAAAGGTGAGCAGCTGAAGCGCGACGGCGAGTGCGGTGAACGCGTAGGCGCCGCCGAGCGCGCCGAGCACCGGCTGGCGCGTCACGGTGAACTGCGCGCCGAGAAAGAACGCCGCGATGCTCGCGGTAGTGAACACGGTGAGCGCACACATCGGCATGAACGGCTCGACGGCCGGCAGCACGACGTTCGCGTGCGGCGCGGCGATCCCGAGCGCGAGCACGATGACGAGTGCCGCCAGTGCGCCGAACCAGAGCTGACGGCGTGTCGTGTGCTGGATCAGGATGCCTTCCATGGAGTTCCCCGGGCACGTAGGCGGACACGCCCGGTCTTGCGCCGGGCGACAGGCAACCGGCCGCTACGCGACCGGTGCGGCCTGATCCTATCGCGTTATGGGTGCGCGCTCAAACCCCGAGGCCGGGGCCGAAGTTGCCGGCGACCCAGTGCGTGACGGCGTTGACGTCCGCGTAGTCCTGTTCGGGCAGGCCGTCGAGCATCGACAGCACTTCATTGCTGGCCCCGGCGTCGCGTGCGGCATCGACGATCGCATCCTTGTTGGCCGGGTAGCGGACGGCCGCCAGCACGTCGGCGATCTGCAGGTCGATCGTTTCGTTGGGAATGTCGTGCGGAGGCTGGGCGGGCTGGTCGTTCACGGCGGCGTCTCGCGGAGTGAGCGGGTTGAGTGGTAGTCGGATCGAGGTGGAATTCGGGTGCTTGACGGGGTACGTCACGCGTTCACATGCCAGGGCGGCCGGGCCGGCGCACCCCGCGGGTGGGCGGCGATCGATTCAATGCTCGCGTCGCACGCGGCGCCACGGATGCTTCCAGTCGATGTGCGGTGCGTTTTCGTCGCGCGGATGCTGGCGCCGATGTTCCTGCCACAGTTCGTCGGAGAACAGCGCCGCTACGATCACCAGCGGCAGCACGAGGAATATTCCGAGTATGACTTGCTCGATCACGATAGCCTCCTTGCGGTGGCAGGAACCCTTGCTCCCATTCTAGGCTCTGAGCTTCGCCCGCGTTCAATTTCTTACAGTGCGGAACAGGCCCGGATGCGGCCTTGTCGCGCGGGCGCCGGCATCAAAAAGGACATGAACATGCAACTCCAGAACGATACCAACACGCTCGCGCTGCGGCCGCTGGAGCGCCAGGACCTGCGCTTCGTCCACGAGCTGAACAACGACGCAAAGATCATGCGCTACTGGTTCGAGGAGCCGTACGAAACCTTCTCGGAACTGTCACAACTGTACGACCGCCACGTGCACGACCAGCGCGAGCGCCGTTTCGTCGCGGTCGACGCGCAAGGCGAGCTGGTCGGCCTCGTCGAGCTGATCGAACTCGACTACATCCATCGGCGCGGCGAGTTCCAGATCATCATCGCGCCGCAATGCCAGGGGCGCGGCTATGCGGGCCAGGCGACGCGCCTCGCGATCGAGTACGCATTCAAGGTGCTGAACATGCGCAAGCTGTACCTGATCGTCGATACGTCGAATGCGGCGGCGATTCACGTGTACGAGAAATGCGGATTCCAGCACGAGGCCGAATTGAAGGAAGAATTTTTCGGAAACGGCGCGTATCACAACGCTTATCGCATGTGCATTTTTCAGCGCGATTATTTCGAGCGTCAGCCATCCGGCCTGAATCAGGCAGGGTAAACACGCTGACGAAAGGCGCTTGCGGCGGGGATTCCGTGGGCGCTGAATGCATGCGGAAAAGTACGGATAAATACGGATTCGCTTATACCTGGCATTTTTCTTGTATCAGGTAAATGCGATTCCGCGTTGCGGTAAAGTCGAATCGTTTCGGATGACTTTATGTGCGGCGCATCAAAATGATCCGGATAGCGAAATGGATTATCCAAACCGTTCAATCGCCGCATTGTAACTTTGCTGAAAGTCTTGCTGCGCAACGCTTTCCGCCCGGCGACGCGGGCCTGCCCGCCGTGCGGCGCGCGTCGTCACGCCTGCGCCCGGCGCGAAAGACGGGCTGCGCACGGGGTGCGACAATCCGCCGCTATTGCGGTCGCACAACAAATGTGCTTGCTATCGCTTGCCGGTCTTCTAAAGTGAAAAACGCGGGTTCACGATCACCTTTAAACACATAGCTAACCCAAGCCTGGTGCCCGCAAGCCTGGAGACAGAACATGATGAAGCGTACCGGTATCCTTTTTGCCCTCGTCGGCGCATTTTGCGCGGTGTCGATTGCCCAGGCGGGCGGCGATTCGGCCGTCAAGCCGACGCAGGAAATCCAGTTGACGAAGAACGCATGGGGCTGCCTGTCGAAAGACAATCTGGACTCCGTACTGAGTCACGAGCGTGACGGCAAGTCGCAGGCGAAGCAGCAATACTTCGACGACTACCGTTGCCTGTCGGTGCCGGAAGGCCAGCGCTTCCGCGTGGTGTCGGTCGACCAGGGCGACGTGCAGTTCGTCAGCGCCGACAACAGCGACCAGCAGGGTCTCTGGACCGATTCGCGCTTCGTCAAGCAATAACCGTCCGTTCACCGCGCTGTCACACGACGCGCGAGCGCGCCGGCCCGATCGGCCGGCGGCGCGAACCGAACACGGCCCGGCCCATGCCGGGCCGTTGCGCTGTGGGTTGCGCATGACACGCGCCGGACGCCGCGCATTCGGTATCATCACGGCCCGACCGAACCGAATGCCCGCCCGGGCCGCATCCGCATGGCGCTGAAATCCACGATCTACAAAGCTGAACTGCAAATCGCCGACATGGATCGGCATTACTACGCCGATCACGCGCTGACGGTGGCGCGCCATCCGTCGGAAACCGACGACCGGATGATGGTGCGCATCGTCGCGTTCGCGCTGTTCGCGCACGAGCGGCTCGAATTCTGCAAGGGGCTGTCGGACGTCGACGAGCCCGATCTGTGGCAGAAGGACCTGACGGGCGCGATCGACGTCTGGATCGAAGCCGGCCAGCCCGACGAACGGCGCATCTCGAAGGCGGCCGGCCGCGCCGGGCAGGTCACGGTGATCGCGTACGGCGGCAAGACGTCGGATATCTGGTGGCAGGGCGTGCGCAGCAAGGTGGAGCGGCTGCGCAACGTGCAGGTGCTGTCGCTGAACGACGGTGTCGCAGCCGCGCTCGGCAAACTCGCGGAGCGCACGATGCGCCTGCAATGCACGGTGCAGGACGGCGCCGCGTGGATCTCGAGCGCCGACCACGATCCGGTGGCGGTCGAGTGGACGGTGCTGAAGGCGCGCGCGGACGCGTGACGGCCCGCGCGCCGGCCGCGTTCAGCCGATCGCGGCCGGCGGCCCCTTGAATTCGAGCATGTTGCCTTCCGGGTCGAACAGGTAGATCGACGGCCCGTAGCCGCCGGCGCCGTAGCGTTCCGCGGGGGCGCCTGGCTGTGCGCCATGCGCGGCGAAATGGGCGGTCAACGCGTCGGGATCGAACGGCTCGACGCGCAGGCACAAGTGATCGAGATTGCGTCCCGTGCCGGGCGGGCCGCTGTCGGGACGGTCGATCGGGCCGCCGACCGACAGCAGGTCGATCAGCGCGTCGCCGGCGCGCAATTGCACGAGGCCCAGATCGGGCTGTTCCTTCTCCACATGGCAGCCGACGGCGTCGCAGTAAAAACGCGTCATCGCGGCCATGTCGGTCACGCGCAGCACGATGTGATCGATCGCGCGGATGGTCGGTTTCATGGGCAGGCACTCCTTCGCGGTCCACGAGCATCGAGTGTAGACGTATCGCGCCTGCGCCGCCGGCCGGAACGCGGCACAATCGACGGACGAAAAAAAGCCCGTTCACGCGGAGCGGAACGGGCTTAATCCATATCAGGAGGAGACATGGAGGAGACAGTTCCAACTATACACACGGCGATGGTGCGACGCAATATTTCGAATGCAAAAAATCGTCAGGACGGCGATTTGTCGCATCTGCAGTGCAGCAAAATGGTGACGGTACGATGACGAAAACCGCGCTGAAACAGCCGGCGCGCGTGTTTTGTCGGATTTATCTTTAATCGATGCGCCCCCGATTATTCGGCGCGAATCACAGAGCAAGATTCAGGGCGCGACGGCGCGTGCCGATGTCTAGAGTAGGTCCCATCTACACTAGAGAGTGCGAGGTTCAGATGAAAACCGCCTATCCGACCGATGATGCCCGCTGGGGCGCCGTCACCGAGCGCGATCCGCATGCGGACGGCGCGTTCTTCTATGCCGTGAGCACGACCGGCGTGTTCTGCCGCCCGACCTGCGCGTCGCGACAGCCGCGCCGCGAAAATGTGTCCTTCTTCGCCGATACGGCCGCCGCGCGTGCGGCCGGCTTCCGGCCCTGCAAGCGCTGCCAGCCGGAAGGGCTGCCGCGCGAGCTCGAGATCGTCAACCGCGCATGCGCGGTGCTCGACGCGCACGCGGAACGGCTCACGCTGCAGCAGCTGAGCGACGCCGTGCACGTGAGCCCGTTTCACCTTCAACGGCTCTTCAAGCGCGTGGTCGGCGTGTCGCCGCGGCAGTACCAGGCCGCGCAGCGCGGCGCCGCGCTGCGTCAGGCGCTGCAAAGCGGGCAGCCGGTCACGCAGGCGGCCGTCGACGCGGGCTTCAACTCGCCGTCGCGGCTCTATGCGTCGGTGCCGCGCGAGCTCGGGATGGCGCCGTCGGCATTCCGCCGCCAGGGCGCCGGTCTGCGGATCGACTATGCGACCGCATCGACATCGCTCGGCACGGTGCTCGTCGCCGCGACCGAACAGGGTATCTGCCGGATCGCGTTCGGCGACGAACCGGCAGCGCTCGCCGGCGAGCTGAAAGACGCGTTCGCGCGCGCCGAGCTGGTCGAAGCGCCGGCCCGGCTCGCGCCGTTCATCGCGCAGATCCGCGCGTACCTGGACGGCACGCGGCACGCGTTCGACCTGCCGCTCGACATCGCGCCGACTGCATTCCAGCAGCGCGTGTGGGAAGCGCTGACGCATATTCCGTACGGCGAAACGCGCAGCTACTCGGAGATCGCGGAGGCGCTCGGTTCGCCGCGCGCGGTGCGGGCGGTCGCATCCGCGTGCGCATCGAACCCGGTCGCGCTCGCGATCCCGTGCCACCGCGTCGTACAGAAGGGCGGCGCGCTTTCCGGGTATCGTTGGGGCGTGCGCCGCAAGGCGACGTTGCTGGCGTCCGAGGCGCGTCATGTGCACGACGATCAAACCGAATCCGTTGCGGAGGGCAGCGCAGTTTGAGCATCGCAAAAACAACGATCACATCCATCGTGAACGGCGGCCAGGTGCCGCCGTCCGCGCAAATGGAACTGCGCTTCAATGCGCCTTACGACTGGGCGCGCGTGCTGCGCTTCTTCAGCGGGCGCGCGATTCCGGGCGTCGAGCAGGTGGCGGACGGCGTGTATCGCCGCATCGTCGATCTGCACGGCGACGCCGGCCGGCTCACGGTCGCGAAACATCCGCGCAAGCATTGCCTGGTCGCGACGGTCGAAGGCGCGGTCGCGCGCCATGTCGACGACGCGTTCGCCGCGCGCGTCGCGACGATGTTCGACCTCGGCGCCGATCCGGCCGCCATCGGCAGCGGGCTCGCGCGCGATCCGTGGTTCGCGCCGCTCGTAGAAGCCGCACCGGGGCTGCGCGTGCCGGGTGCTTGGTCGGGGTTCGAGCTGGCCGTGCGCGCGATCGTCGGCCAGCAGGTGAGCGTGAAGGCCGCGACGACGATCGTCGGGCGGCTCGTCGAGCGGGCCGGAGAGCGTGTGGTGCATGAAGACGACGGCGCGCCCGCATGGCGTTTCCCGACGCCCGACGCGCTGGCCGCGTGCGATCTCGACAAGATCGGGATGCCCGGCAAGCGGGTGGCGGCACTGACGGGCGTGGCGCGCGCGGTGGCGGCCGGCGACGTGCCGGTCGATCGCGAGCACGCCGATCTCGCGACGCTGCGCAGTGCGTGGCTCGATCTGCCGGGCATCGGCCCGTGGACCGTCGAATACATCGCGATGCGCGCGTGGCGCGATCCGGATGCATGGCCGGCCTCCGATCTCGTGCTGATGCAGTCGATCGCCGCGCGCGATCCGGCGCTCGACCGGCTTGCGACCCAGAAGCGCCGCACCGAAGGCTGGCGGCCGTGGCGCGCGTACGCGGCGCTGCATTTGTGGAACGAAGTGGCCGACCGGGCGGGCGGCGCGCGCGGCGGGTGAGGGTGGCCGCGATCGTGGCCGTACGCGGCCGGGTGCGACCTGGCGAGGCTGCGATGCAACCCGTTGCGCAGGTCGCGCCGACATGCGCACGCGACCTGCCGGACACCGGCCGTCACGGCCATTCCGCGCCTCCGTCGCCCGCAGGGTGCCGGGCGCGTGAAGCACATTTACCCCGCTTTCCGCGGCCGGTCCGGTCGCACGGTTGCACCTGCCGCCACCCGTTCGCACATCACGTTCCTTCGGACGAATTCGCGTCACCGGCGTGCCCGTTGCCGCCGCCTGGAACCGGTGACACATGCGGCGACCGCCGCGACCGGCCCGTCCGGTGGCCCGCTCCGGCCCGCGCACGCTGCCCGGGGCCACCTCAAGCGCGTGTTTCGGCGAGATGTTAAAGTGCCCGCTACCAACGAAGCGACCAACAATCCAGCCGGCCGCGCGCGGCGTTCTGCGCTCGGCCGTCACGCACTTGCGTCTCCATGTCGAACACCATGACTCACCGCCAGTCCGCACTGCTGCTGAATCGCCTCGACGCGCTGAGCTCGGGCCCGACGCGGCAGCATCTGCCCGACGGCCTGCGCGGCATCGAAAAGGAAAGCCTGCGCGTGACGCGCGACGGGATGATCGCGTTCACGCCGCATCCGCGCGCGCTCGGTTCGGCGCTCACGCATCCGTCGCTGACGACCGACTATTCCGAAGCGCTGATCGAGCTGATCACGCCCGCGGAAGGCGACGCCGCGATCACGCTCGAACGTCTCGACGATCTGCATCGCTACGTGTATGCGTCGCTCGGCGACGAGATGCTGTGGAACGACTCGATGCCCGGCCTGCTGCCGGCCGACGACCAGATTCCGATCGCCGACTACGGCACGTCGAACATCGGCCGCCTGAAGACGGTGTACCGGCGCGGCCTCGCGTATCGCTACGGCCGCACGATGCAGTGCATCGCCGGCATCCACTACAACTACTCGCTGCACGAAGAGGTGTGGCGGCGCCTGCATGCGGAAGAAGGCTCGACGGCCACGCTCGTCGATTACCAGTCGGAGCGCTATCTCGCGCAGATCCGCAACTTCCGCCGCCGCAGCTGGCTGCTGATGTACCTGTTCGGCGCGTCGCCCGCGCTCGATACGAAGTTCCTGCGCGGCAAGCCGCACAAGCTCGACACGTTCGATGTCGATACGCTGTACCTGCCGCATGCGACGAGCCTGCGGATGAGCGATCTCGGCTACTCGAACACGACCGCCCAGGCCGCGCTGCACGTCGACTACAACACGCTGCCCGGCTATCTCGACGCGCTGTCGAAGGCCGTGAGCGAGCCGTATCCGGCCTACGAGGCCATCGGCACGCATCGCGACGGCGAGTGGATCCAGATCAACACGAACGTGCTGCAGATTGAGAACGAGTTCTACTCGACGATCCGGCCGAAGCGCGTCACGTATTCGGGCGAGCGGCCGCTGCATGCGCTCGCATCGCGCGGCGTGCAGTACATCGAGGTGCGCTGCCTGGACATCGATCCGTTCGAGCCGACCGGCATCGCACTGGAAACGGCGCGCTTCATCGACGCATTCCTGCTCGCGTGCGCGCTCGACGAGAGCCCGGCGCTCGACTGCCCCGCGTACCAGGAAGCGAACGCGAACTTCGGCAGCGTGACGATGGAAGGGCGCAAGCCGGGGCTCACGCTGCAGCGCGACGGCGAGTCGGTCACGTTGCAGGCGTGGGCAGACGATCTGATGGCCGATATCGAAACCGTCGGCCGCCGTCTCGACGAAATCCGCGGCGGCGACGAGCATGCGCGCGCGATCGCCGCGCAACGCGAGAAGCTCGCCGATCCGGAGCGCACGCCGTCCGCGCACGTGCTGCGCACGATGCGCGAGCGCGGGCAGTCGTTCCTCGGGTTTGCGCTGGCGCAGAGCGAAGCGCATGCCGCGCATTTCCGCGCGCATCCGCCGTCGGCGGACACGCTGCTCACCGAGCAGGCGCTCGCCGCGAAGTCGCTGGCCGAGCAGGCCGAGCTCGAAACGAAGGAGGCCGGATCGTTCGACGCATTCGTCGCGGCCTATCGCGCGTATACGCTGAACCGCTTCAGCGTGTGATGCTTGCGCACGTGCATCGCGTCGATCGGCGCGGTGCGCGAGGCGCCTCTCCATCGCCGGTCGGTGCGCACCGTTCACCGTGGTGCGCTCGATCCGGTTCGATCAGCCGTCAGTGATGCGCGTACGTGCCGCGATCGATCGCGGGCGGCAGCGCCGGCTTGCCCGATTCCACGTTTGCCCCGCCGTCGCTGCCGTAGCCGGCGCTCTCGCCGCGCGCCTGCGCGGCACGGCGCATGATCGCCTGCATGTCGTCCGGAAAGTCGGGACTGCTCGCGAGACTCGTCCGGTAGCCGGCGGCCTGCAGCTCCACGAGTTCCTGGCGGACCTGGGCGCGCGTCAGCGTCGATGCGGCCTGCGCGTGGGCGGCAAAGGCCGCGCCGATCAGCACGCATGCGCATGCCGCCTGTTTCATCGTCTTCATCGTTTCACTCCGTGAGGTTCCGGTGCCGTGCCTGCCGTGGCCGGCGCGGGCGGAATCGATGCGACCAGTCTAGGCTTCGGACGCCAAACGAAACATCCCGTGCGCCGTCAGGCACCTTTGCCGCACGTGCAACATTGCGCGGGGACGGCGTCGCGCTGCGCCGGCGAGCCGCTCGCGACGGGCTTCCTGTCGGCTGCGACAGCGGGCCGCCTGCTGCCGGTCAGCGGGCGGCGGGTGGGTCGTATCGGGTCGCTACGCATCGGGCTTGTCCCCCTTGTACAAGCGCTGCGCGCCTCCTAACCTCTTTTAAGCGACTGATCGGTTGGCCGCGCGACGTCGTTGCGTGCGCAAGCGCCTGAGCGTTGTCGCGACTGGAGAACGACCGCTTTGCACAGCATTCGGGGGCGCAGCAGCGCCACCCTGGGTCGACCGCCGTGGGGTTGGCGTAAGCGCTGAAGCGCTAACTCCAACCAGCCACGCCATGGGATCCGGGTAGGCGCTAAAGCGCCAACCCGGATCGACAGGAGACACGATGAACCCCACCGACGCCCTACCGCCCGGCATCGTCTTCGCGCAGCCTTTGACGCCGGTCGCCAACTCGCTGCTGCTGTCCTTCCTCGTCGCCGCGATCCCGATTGCGGTCGCGCTGATCGCACTCGGCGTGCTGCGCCGCCCCGCGTGGCAGGCCTCGCTCGCCGGGCTCGTCGCCGGTCTCGCGGTCGCGATCGGCGCGTGGGGGATGCCCGCCGGGCTCGCGTTCAACGCGGTCGGCGCCGGCATGGCGCTCGCGGTCGTGCCGGTGATGTGGATCGTCTTCAACGCATTGCTGCTGTACAACATCGCGGTGAAGTCGGGCCGCTTCGACCAGTTCCGGCAATGGATGCTCGACAACCTGCCCGACGATCGCCGTCTCGTGCTGCTCGTCGTCGCGTTCTCGTTCGGCTGTCTGCTCGAAGGGATCTCGGGCTTCGGCACGCCGGTCGCGATCACGAGCGCACTGCTGATCGCGCTCGGTTTCCCGGCGCTCGAAGCGCTCACCTATACGCTGTTGTTCAACACGGCGCCGGTCGCGTTCGGCGCGCTCGGCGTGCCGATCACCGTGCTCGGCGCGGTGACGTCGCTGCCGCCCGCGACGCTCGCGCAGATGGTCGGCCGCCAGCTGCCGTTCTTCGCGTTGCTGCTGCCGTTCTACGTGGTCGGCGCGTACGGCGGGCTGCGCTCGATCTCGAAGCTGTGGCCCGCGCTGCTCGTGTCGGGCGGCAGCTTCGCGATCGCGCAGTTCGTCACGTCGAACTTCCTCGGCTACCAGCTCACCGACGTGCTGTCGTCGCTCACGTCGCTGATCGTCACGATCGGCTTCCTGCAGGTGTGGAAGCCGCAGCCCGATCCGCAGTACGCGCTCGCGCGCAGCGTGCCCGCAACGGCCGGCGCCGCGCGCGCGGGCTTCGGCGGCTGGCTGCCGTGGCTCGTCGTGTCGGTGGTCGTGATCGTCTGGGTGCACGCGAACATCGCGGCGATCGGCGACGTGAAGATCAAGTGGCCGGGCCTGCACAACGCGGTGTTCGTGTCGCTGTACCACAAGCCCTATGCGGCGATCTGGGACTTCCAGCCGCTCGGCACCGGCACCGCGATCCTGGTCTCGGCGATCATCACGGCCGCGCTGACGCGCACCGGTGTGGGCGCGTTCTTCGAATGCGTGGTCAAGACCTGGCGGCAGACGTGGATCGCGATCGTCACGGTGATGATGATCGTCGGGCTCGCGTACCTGCTGAACTACTCGGGGATCAGCTACACGCTCGGCACCGGCGTTGCGTCGACGGGCGCGCTGTTCCCGCTGGTGTCCGCGTCGCTCGGCTGGATCGCGGTGTTCCTGTCGGGCAGCGATACGTCGGGCAACGCGCTGTTCGGCAACCTGCAGGTGGTCGCCGCGCGGCAGCTCGGCCTCGATCCGGTGCTGATGGCCGCGACCAATTCGTCGGGCGGTGTGATGGGCAAGATGATCTCGCCGCAGAACATCGCGACGGGCGTATCGACCACCGATCTGAAGGGGCAGGAGGGCGTGGTGTTCGCGCGCACCTTCTGGCACAGCGTGATCCTCACGCTGCTGCTCGGCGTGCTGGTGTTCCTGCAGCAGCACGTACTGACGTGGATGATTCCGGCGCTGCCGAAATGATGTGAGCGCAACGACAGAGGGAAGGCGCGGGAAAAGCGCCACGTAAAGTGCGGAACCGGTGAGCGCGCGGCAGTTCAGCGCGCGTTCGCCCGCCGCGCCGTTCGTCCCGCTTCATCCGCCCCGGCCGCGTCGCTGCCGGCCGGCAGGATGCATGCGAGGAACGCGTCGATCGCGGGGCTCTGGCGGCGCGCCTTCAGGTAGTACACGTATTCGTCGATCGTCGTGTCGACGCCGCGCAGCGCGATCACGCGCAAATCCGGATGACGTTCGGCCTCGCCGAGCGGAAACAGGCTGCCGCCCACGCCATGCAGGATCGCCTCGCGGATCGCTTCGCGGCTGCCGATCTCGGCAACCGAGACGGCCGCGACACCGGCCGCCTCGAGAATCGTCTCCGTGCAGCGGCGCGTGACCGAGCCTTCCTCGCGAATCAGCAGCCGCACGTCGGCGAGCCGCGCCGGATCGATCGCGTCGAAGCGCGCGAGCGGATGGTTGCGATGCACGACGAGCACGAGCGGGTCGGTCGAGATCACCTTGCGTTCGAGGCCGTCGGCATCGTTGCGCTGCGACGAGACGGCGAGATCGATGCGGAATTCCTGCAGCGCCTGCAGGATCTCCTCGGAGTTGCCGATCCGGCAAGTGAGCGCGATCGACGGATGCGCGTTCGAGAAGCGGCCGACCGCGTCCATGATGTAGTACGGCCCCGTCGCGCCGATCCGCAGCTGGCCTTCGAACAGGCCGCCGACGTTGCGCAGCATGATGTCGGCCTGCGCTTCGAGCGCGATCATCTTCTCGACGAGCGGCAACAGCTCGATCCCCGTCTCGGTGACCTCGAGCTTGCGGCCGCTGCGGTAGAACAGCTCGACGCCATACACCTGCTCGACCTGCCGGATCTGCGCGGCAATCGTCGGCTGGCTCACGCCCAGGTGACGCGCGGCGCGCGTGATGCTGCCCTGCCGGACGGTCGCGTGGAACGCCTTCAGCTGATCGAACACGACTCGGCCTCTCCCCTCTGTATCGCGCGTCAGCGTAGCGCATGCGTATGTCGGCCGGATGAAAGGCGCGTCGTGTGCCACTTCGAAAAAATTCTTGTGGGTAACCCAAAGAAACCTGCGGTAACCGGTCACGGCCGGGACATGCCGATGCGGGGTAATAACGGCGACGCAAACCGCCGGCCCCGCTCGACTGGCGCCCCCACTCCTACCGACAACAGGGTTCTCTTCATGTCCTCGAACAATCGACGCGATTTCCTGCGCCTCGCCGCGCAGTCGGCCGGCGCGATGGCCGCCTACGCGGGCTTCCCGCCCGCGATCCGCAATGCGCTGGCGATGCCGGCCGCCTATCGCACGGGCACGATCCGCGACGTCGAACACGTCGTAATCTTCATGCAGGAAAACCGTTCGTTCGACCATTACTTCGGCGGGCTGCGCGGCGTGCGCGGCTTCAACGATCCGCGCCCGCACCTGCTGCCGAGCGGCGCACCGGTGTGGCAGCAGCCGCCGGCGTCGGTGTTCACGAAGAACTACCATTCGCGCGGCCTCGATCCGTCGGCGCCGTACGTGCTGCCGTTCTACCTCGATCCGAAGCAGACGACCGAATTCCAGCCGGGCACCAACCACGGCTGGAGCAGCGGCCACCTGTCCTGGAACAACGGCCAGTGGGACCAGTGGGTGAACCAGAAGCAGGACGTGCTGACGATGGGCTACCTGAAGCGCCAGGATCTCACGTACCACTACGCATTGGCCGACGCGTTCACGATCTGCGATTCGTACTTCTGTTCCGCACACGCCGACACCGCGCCGAACCGCATCTACCTGTGGACCGGCACGGTCGACCCGCGCAACATCTACGGCAGCCCGCCGAACGGCCCGGGCATTGGCGAGCGCGACGACGTGAACGGCTACACGTGGACCACCTACGCGGAACGTCTCGAGAACGCGAAGATCAGCTGGAAGGTGTACCAGGGCGGCACGGGCATCCCGGGCGACCCGACCGACAACTACACCGACAACTCGCTGATGTTCTTCAAGCGCTTCCAGGTGAAGGAAGGCGCGAGCGGCCCGCTGGTCGACAAGGGTGCGTCGGACCACACGCTCGCCGAGCTGAAGGCCGACGTGCAGGCGAACCGGTTGCCGCAGGTGTCGTGGATCGTGTCGCCGTACAAGTACAGCGAGCACCCGCAGGCTTCGCCGACCGACGGCGCGTTCTACATCAACATGGTGCTCGAGGCGCTCACGTCGAACCCCGAGGTGTGGGCGAAGACGGTGTTCATCCTCAACTACGACGAGAACGACGGGCTGTTCGACCACGTCGTGCCGCCGGTGCCGCCGGTGACGAGCGGCGTGGGCGGCCAGGGCATCGTGTCGTCGAACCTGCTGTCGAATCTCGGCGACGAGCTGCTCGACCTGAACAAGTACCCGGGCGAAATGAGCCCGCTCGTGCCGGGCGCCGACCCGGGCGGCATCCAGCCGATCGGCCTCGGGCCGCGCGTGCCGCTGATCATCATCTCGCCGTGGACGAAGGGCGGCTATGTCTGCTCGGAGACGTTCGACCATACGTCGGTGCTGCGTTTCCTCGAAGCGCGTTTCGGCGTGAAGGAGCCGAACATCAGCGCATGGCGCCGCTCGATCTGCGGCGACCTCACGTCGGCGTTCGACTTCTCCGCACGCCCCGACACGCGCACGGTGAGCTTCTCGGTGCCGCAGCACATCGCGACCGCCGGCCAGGCGTACCAGGTGCCCGCGCAGCAGTCGATGCCGGCGCAGGAGCCCGGCACGCGTCCGGCACGCGCGCTGCCGTACGAGCTGTTCGTGCACAGCCGGGTGAGCGGGCACGACGACAGCGTGTCGCTCGACTTCGCGAACACCGGTGACGCAGGCGCGGCGTTCTACGTGTACGACCGCCGCAACCCGACGACGCCGCCGCGTCGCTACGCGGTGTCCGCGCATGACCGCTTCGTCGACACGTGGAACACGTCGGCCGCGCGCGGCGATTACCATCTCGCGGCATATGGCCCGAACGGCTATCTGTGCGAGTTCCAGGGCAACACGCGGCTCGCGGCGGACGGCCGCCACGCGAACCCCGAAGCGCGGATCGGCTACGACGTGCGCAACCGCCACGTGTATCTGCAACTGCGCAACAGCGGGCGCGCGACGTGCCGCGTGACGGTCGACAACGCGTACAGCCATGCGCATGCGCGCACCTACACGCTGGAGCCGGGCGAGCGCGTCGAGGATCACTTCGAGCTGTCGTCGAGCCACGGCTGGTACGATCTGACGATCACCGCGACGACGCTGCGCGGCGGCGACGACAAGGTCGTGCGCCGCTTCGCGGGCCACGTCGAGACGGGCCGGCCGAGCCAAAGCGATCCGGGGCCGGTGAAGCACACGACGGCCTGACGGCGGCCACGCGTCGCGCGATACGGGCGAGGTCGGCCGGTCGCGCGACTGCCCCCTGCCGGGGGCGTTTCGGTTGCATCCCGGCAGGCGGGATTGGTTTTTGGAAACTGAAAACTGTTGACAATGTGTCGGGCCGAGGGTATATAAGGATCATTCGCCGATATGGCGCCCTCGATTTCTACCGCAGCCTTGCTGCCTGCCCGACCATGACAGCCCCGAACGCGCTCAGCGCCATCGAACTCCTGCAAAGCCAGTCGCTCGCCATGATCGTCCAGGACATGCTCGAGCGCGCGATCGTCTCCGGCGAATACGCGCCGGGCGAGAAGCTCAACGAAGTCGAGATCGCGACCAAGCTGAACGTGTCGCGCGGCCCCGTGCGCGAAGCGTTCCGTGCGCTCGAACAGGCCGGCCTGCTGCGCAACGAGAAGAACCGCGGCGTGACCGTGCGCGTCGTGCCGCTGCGCGAGGCCGAGGAGATCTACGAAGTGCGCGCGATGCTCGACGAATCGGTCGCGCGCGCGCTCGCCAAGCGCATCTCGCCGGACACGCTGAAGGTGCTGAAGGGCATCATCCAGTCGATGAAGGACGCCGCGAAGACGCACGACGTCACGCGCTATACCGAGCTGAACGTGCAGTTCCACGACGCGATGGTCGTCGGTGTCGGCAATACGCACCTCACCGATACCTACCGCCGGCTCGTGCGTCAGCTCGGCCTGCTGCGCCAGGCCGCGATCGAGGCCGAGGAGGATGCGATCGCCGTGTCCGCCGCCGAGCACGACAAGATCGTGCAGGCGCTCGCGGGCGGCGACGAGGAGCAGGCAGTGGCACTCGTGCGCGAGCACGTCACGCATGGCCTCGCGCGCATGCGCCGCACCCATGAGCAGGGGCTGCCCGCGACGGGCAAGGCGGCGCGGGAAAAGACCGTGCGCGCGTAAGCGTCCGGCAACGCCCGCGCGGGTCGCCGCGCAAAAGCAAAGGGACGCTTCGCAGCGTCCCTTTTTCATTGCGTCTTCAGGTCATGCCATGCAGATCCTGTTGGTCGACGCATCGTCACGCCTTGTCGGCTTTCCCCGCCGCGCTCGCGAATTTCGCGAGCCACGTGTCGACAATTGCCGGCGGCCGGCTCTCGTCTTCCGCGCGCTCCTTGCGGCGGATCGCATTGCGCACGACGTGCGCGCCGACATAGCGGATCGGTTCCGGCGGGAACGCCCCAAGCGGGCCGCGCACGATCGGGCTGCGCGTCCACGCGTTGTCGAGGCCGAGCACGAGCGACGACAGGATCTGCCCGCCCATGTAGGTCGGCCCCACGCCGTTACCCGAGTAGCCGAAGCCGTAGAACACGTTCGGCGCGTCGTCGAGGCGGCCGAAGAACGGGAAGCCGGTGACGGAGCGATCCGACGGCCCATTCCAGCTTGCCGTGACCGGCACGCCCGCGAGCGACGGAAAGAATTCGCGCAGGCTTTGCGTGAGCTGCGCCTCGTACGGCGAGCGCCGGTCGAACACGGGTGCGATACGGCTGCGCCACGAGAACGTGTTGCCGCCCTTGCCGAGCATCAGCCGCCCGTCGGCGGTGGTGCGGTAGTAGTAGACGAAGATCCGCGAATCGAGCACCGACACGCCGTCCACGAGCCCGGTCTGCGCGAGCAGCTCGGGGCATTTCTCGGTGATGACCATGTCGCTCGACACGACCGCGATCGTGCGCTCGAACTGCGGGAAGCGGCTCGCCATCCACGCGTTGATCGCGAACACGAGCTTGCCCGCGCTCACGCTGCCGGACGGCGTGCGCACGACAGCCGGTTGCCCGGGCGTGAAGTCGAGCATCGGTGTGCGCTCATAGATCCGGATGCCCATCGCGAGTGCGACGCGGCGCAGCCCGCGCACGAGCTTGCCGGGGTGCACGGTCGCGGCGATCGGCGAATAGACGCCGTCGAGATTGCGTGCGGAACCCGAGCGGCGCGCGACTTCGGCGGGCGGCAGCGGCTCGTAGCTGTGAATGCCGCACGCGGCGAGCGCGTCGAGCACCGGCGCGAGCGTGCCGACCTGCGCGCGCGACGTCGCGGTGTACAGCGTGCCGTCGAGCCGCAGCTCGGCATCGATGTCGTGCGCGCGGCAGAAATCGGCGATGTGCTGTACGGCCGCTTCGGATGCCTTCACGAGCCGGATCGCCTCGGCTTCGCCGAACAGGCGCCGCAGCGTCAGGAATTTCGCGGACCACGTGAGCAGGCAGCCGCCGTTGCGACCGCTCGCGCCGGCGCCGCACAGGTCGGCCTCGATGATCGCGATGTCGAGCGCGGGGTTCTGCTGCTTGGCCTGGATCGCGGTCCAGAGCCCGGTGAAGCCGCCGCCGACGATGCACACGTCGGCCTGCGTCGTGCCTTGCAGCGCGGGGGCGAGATCGCCGTCGTTGAACAGCGCTTGTTCGATCCAGAAGGGGCGCATCGGAGGGTTCTTCGAAAAGGGGCCGTGCCGCGCACGGCCCGAAACAACTGGCCGCCGCGTGCGAACGTGCACGCGGCGGGGACCATCACGTCACGTCGTCCTGCGTCACGTCAGGCGGCCGCTTCGGCCGACACGCGGCGCACGCCCATCGCGCGCAGCGTGTCGGCGATCGCGGCGACGGCGCCCGGGATGCCGGCTTCGCCGAAGTGGCCGATGCAGCCGACCCGGAACGTCTCGACCTCGGTCAGCTTGCCCGGATACAGGATGTAGCCGCGCTTCTTGACCTCCTGGTAGAACCGCTTGAAGTCGTAGTTCGGATCGTCCGGCGCATGGAACGTGACGATGATCGGTGCCTGGATCGCCGGATCGAGGAACGGCCGGAAGCCGAGCGCGAGCATCCCGTCGATCAGCGCGCGATAGTTGCGCTGGTAGCGGCCGCCGCGTGCCGCGAGCCCGCCTTCGTCGACGTATTGCCCGACGGCTGCGTCGAGCGCCGCGACCACGTGCGTCGGCGGCGTGAAGCGCCACTGCGTCGTGCGCTGCATGTAGACCCACTGGTCGTACAGGTCCATCGCGAGCGAGTGGCTGTTGCCTTCGCAGCGTTCGAGCGCGCTGCGCTTCGCGATCACGAAGCCGAGCCCCGGCACGCCTTCGAGGCATTTGCCGGATGCCGCGATCACCGCGTCGAACGGCGTCGTGCGCGCGTCGATGTCGATCGCGCCGAACGAGCTCATCGCATCGACGATCAGCGCGCGGCCGTGCTTCGCGACGACCTGCGCGATGTCGTGCAGCGGGTTCAGCACGCCGGCGCCCGTTTCGCAGTGCACGAGCGCGACGTGCGTGATGGTCGGATCGGCGACGAGCGCGCGCTCGACGTCGGCCGGATCGACGCGGCGATCCTCGCTGTAGTCGATCGTCGTCAGCTTGCGGCCAAGCACGCGGCAGATCTTCGCGATGCGCTGGCAGTACGCGCCGTTGTTCGGCACGAGCACGTGGCCGTCGCGCGGCACGAGCGTGCCGATGGCCGCTTCGACCGAGAACGTGCCGCTGCCTTGCAGCGGCACGCACTCGTGCGTGCCTTCGCCGTGCACGATCTGCAGCAGGCGTTCGCGCAGCCGCGCGGTGATCGCGTTGAAGTCGCTGTCCCACGATCCCCAGTCGCGCAGCATCGCGTCGCGCGTGGTGTCGGAGGTCGTCAGGGGGCCTGGGGTGAGCAGGATGGGCTGGGCGGCGAGCGTCATGGTGTCTCCTTGATGAAGTCGGGACGTCACGTGAATGCGGCTAGAAAATCAGTGGCGATGCGGGTTGCGCCAGGCCTGCGTGCGGCGCAACAGTCGATGCGAGATGCACGCGAACAGCACGCACGCGAACGACGACGTCGCGAGCACGAGCGTGGCCATCGCGGCGGCCGGGCCCATCTGGCCCGCGTCGTCGAGGTTCAGGATCGCGACCGACGCGGGCTGCGTGTCGGGCGAGTAGAGGAACGCGACGGCCGAGACCGTCGTCATCCCGTTGACGAACAGGTAGCGCGCGATCAGCAGGATCGCGGGCAGGCACACGGGCACGGTCACGCGCAGGAAGGTCTTGTAGAACGGCACCTTCAGCGACGCGGACACGGCCTCGAACTCGCTGTCGATCTGCCGGAGCGCGGTGACGGCGGTCAGGTGGCTCGACGCGTAGTAGTGCACCACCGTGACGATCGCGAGCAGCCACAGCGACCCGTACAGCCCGTTCAGCGGATTGCCGGGCGCGTTGAACAGGAAGATGTAGCTGATGCCGAGCACGAGCCCCGGCACGCCCATCGGCAGGATCGCGCACAGGGCGATGAAGCCGCGCAGCCAGCGTGCGCCGCGCGTCTTCTCGATCAGGTATGCGCCGCCGAACACGACGATCGTGCCGCCGAGCGCCACCGTCGCGGCCATCCGCAGGCTGTTCTTGTACGCGTCGAAGATGCCGGCGCCGATCAGCCCCATCTTGTAGTGCTGCAGCCCGAGGCTCATCTGGTACGGCCAGAACTTCACGAACGACGCGAACACCGAGATGCCGACCACCGCGATGAAGAACGCGCACACGAACCCGCAGTACGCGAGCATCGCGGCGTCGAAGCCGCGCGACGGCTTCGGCTGGTACGGCGTCGAGCGCGCACCGAGTTGCGACTGCTGGCGGCGGCGGATGAAGAAGTCGACGCCGAACGCGACGAGGGCGGGGCACAGCAGCATCAGGCTCACGACCGCGCTGCGGTTGAAGTCCTGCAGGCCGATGATCAGCTTGTAGATGTCGGTCGACAGTACGTTGTACGAACCGCCGATCACCACCGGCACGCCGAAGTCGTTGATGCACATCGTGAACGCCACCATCGTCGCGCTGATCAACCCGTACTTCGCGCCGGGCAGCGTGATCGTGAAGAACTTGCGCGTGCGGCTCGTGCCCATCGCGTCGGCGGCCTCGTAGAGCCGCCCGTCGGCGAGCGACAGCGCGGTGACGAGGATCATCAGCACGTGCGGGAACGACGCGTACACCATGCTCAGCACGATGCCCGGCAGCCCGTAGATCGAATGGCCGTGCAGCAGCGGCTTCAGCAGCCCCGCGTTGCCGAACCAGTAGATGAACGACACCGCGGACAACAGCGTCGGCGCGAGCAGCGGCAGCAGCGCGACGGTACGCGCGGCGTTCTTGAACGGCATGCACGAGCGGGTCAGCGCATACGCGAACGTGAACGCCATCGGCACGACGATCGACGTGACCAGCGCGCCGACCGTCAGCGAGTGCAGCATCGAGCGCAGTACGCCGCTGTCCTCGAGATACTCGATGAAGTTGTGCGCGCCGACGAATCGCCCGTCCGCATCGACGAAGCATTTCTGCACGACGAGCGCGAGCGGCAGCAGCAGGAACATCGACATCAGCGCGGCCATCGCGAGGAGCGCGAGCTGCGCGATGCGGTCGTGCCAGTGCGTGATCTGCCGCACGTCGGCGGGGGCGGAGGCGCCGCGGCGGCGGTCGGTCAGGACGGTGCTCATTGCAGTCGCTCCTTCGCGCTCGGGAACACGCGGACATGCTCGCGATCGAGCGCGAGGTCGATGCGCGCGCCGGCCTGCACGCCGGTGCGGTCGACGTCGTGATACGACAGGTCGGCGACGATCTCCTGGCCGTCGAGCCCGTCGATCCGGAAGCTCACGCGGCAGAACGCACCGAGGAATTCGAGCTTCTCGACGCGGCCGGCCAGCACGTTGTCGGCCGTTTGGCCCGGCACGCAGATGCGCAGGTCTTCAGGCCGCACGTAGACCGACACCGCCGCGCCCTGTGCCGGGCGGGCCGTGCCATGGCGGCAGTCGAGGCCGACCGCGCCCGCGCGCAGCGTGCCGTCCTGCGCGACTTCGGCGGGAATCGTGTTGACGCGGCCGATGAAGTCCGCGACGAACGGCGACGCGGGCTGCCGGTAGATTTCGAGCGGCGTGCCGATCTGCTCGATTACGCCGTGGTTCATCACGACGATGCGATCGGCCATCGACAGCGCTTCTTCCTGGTCGTGCGTGACCATGATCGTCGTCACGCCGAGCCGCTGCTGCAGCGCGCGGATCTCCTGGCGCAGCCGCACGCGCACCCGTGCGTCGAGTGCCGACAGCGGCTCGTCGAGCAGCAGCAGGCCGGGGGAGGTCGCGAGCGCGCGCGCCAGGGCGATGCGCTGCTGCTGGCCGCCGGACAGCTGGCCCGGATGCTTGCGGTGGCTGTCGGGCAGGCCGACCAGCGCGAGCAGCGTGTGCACGCGCTCGTGGATCGCGTCGCGCTTCATCTTCCGGTTCACGAGCCCGTACGCGACGTTGTCGTACACCGTGAGGTTGGGGAACAGCGCATACGACTGGAACACGATGCCGTAGTCGCGCAGTTGCGGCGGCAGCCGCGAGATGTCGCGGCCGTCCTGCATGATGTGGCCGGCGTTCTGCGTCTCGAGCCCCGCGATGATCCGCAGCAGCGTGGTTTTCCCGCAGCCGGACGGCCCCAGGAAGCAGATCATTTCGCCCTTCATCACGCTCAGGTTGATGTCGGTCAGGACCTGCGTGTCGTTGTACCGCTTCTCGATGCGTTCTACGCTCAGATAAGGTGCCATGCGCGCCTCCATGCTGGGGCGGCCCGGGGGCCGGATTCGACGACGGAAAGGGGGGCGCGGGGCGGCGCGCGGCGCGGCCCCGCTGCCGGTCGCGGCGTTACTGCTGCGTTTTCGAGCCGTAGCGCTTCTGCCACGTGTCGAGAATCGACTGGCGGTTCTTCGCCGACCACACGAAGTCGTTCTTCACGAGCAGCTCCGAGTAGTTGTCGGGGATACCGGTGAGCTTGCGGGCGACACCCGGGTACGCGACGATCGCCCACCAGCGCGCGGTGATCTGGTTCGCATCCTTGCTCGCCATGAAATCGGCCAGCTTCTTCGCGGCATCGGGCTGCTTCGTCGTCTTCATGATCGCCGTGCCTTCCATGTCCCAGCCGAGCCCTTCCTTCGGGAACACGAGATCGATCGGCGCGCCCTGCGACTGCAGTTCGTGGCCGCGGAACTCGAACGAGATGCCGATCGGGAATTCGCCGGTGCCGGCGAGCGTGCAGGGCTTCGAGCCCGAGTGCACGTATTGCGCGACGTTCTTGTCGAGCGCGTCCATGAATTTCCAGCCCTTGTCGTCGCCGAAGGTCTGCAGCCACGCGGTCACGTCGAGGTAGCCGGTGCCGGACGAAACCGGGCTCGGCATCACGATCGCGCCTTTATAGACGGGCTTCGTCAGGTCCTCCCACGACGTCGGCTTCGGGATACCCTTCGCCTGCGCGGCGACGCGGTTGTAGCAGATCGTCGCGCCCCACACGTCCATGCCGACCCAGTGCGGCGGCGTGTTCGCGTCGCTGTACTTGCGCGTGAGCTGGTCGAAGTCCTTCGGCGCGTACGGCATCAGCATCCCTTGCAGGTCGAGCAGCGTGAGGCTCGACGCGGCGAGGCCGAGCACGACGTCCGCGCGCGGGTTGTTCTTCTCCGCGAGCAGCTTCGCGGTGACCGAGCCGGTCGAGTCGCGCACCCAGCGGATCTCGATATCGGGGTTCGCTTTCTCGAACGCGTCCTTGTAGGGCTTCATCGCCTCGTCTTCCAGCGCGGTATAGACGAGCAGCGACGTCTTCGCGTGCGCCGCCTGCACCGCGCCGAGCGCGACCGCCGCGGCCAGTGCGAAGCGGGCCGCACCCGCCGCCCATGCGTTCAAACGCTTGTTTACCGGCACTTCGTTCATCTTCAGACCCCTTGACTGTGGCGCCGCGGCACGCGGCGGATGAGTGGAGACCAGCCCTCTTGCTGCTACGTTGTTTTGCTTTCTGTTCGCTGCATGTTGTTGACAATCTACAAATCATCAATTTTAATGTCAAGCATGGAAAACACCTCCCTTCGGCGCGACGCGGGCGCCGACGGCTCTACCCTTCGAACTGAAAGGAATGAACGTCATGAATGAAACGCCTGTATCCGTGGAAGTGAACGGCCGCCGCTACAACTGGATGAGCCGGCCCGTGGTGGTCGTCTGCGTCGATGGCTGCGCATACGAATATCTGGAAGAAGCGGCCGAGGCCGGCGTCGCGCCGTTCCTGCGCACGCTGCTGAAGCCGGGCACGGCGCTCAAGGGCGAGTGCGTGGTGCCGAGCTTCACTAACCCGAACAACCTGTCGATCGTGACAGGCGTGCCGCCGGCGGTGCATGGGATTAGCGGCAACTACTTCTACGATCGCGACACCGGCGCCGAGGTGCTGATGAACGATCCGAAGTACCTGGTCGCACCGACCGTGCTCGCGACCTTCGCGGAGCAAGGCGCGAAGGTCGCGGTCGTCACCGCGAAGGACAAGCTGCGCCGCCTGCTCGGCAAGGGGCTGAAGGGCATCTGCTTCTCGTCGGAAAAGGCGGACGAAGCGAGCCTCTCCGAAAACGGCATCGACAACGTGCTCGAACTGGTCGGCAAGCCGGTGCCGAGCGTGTACAGCGCGGATCTGTCGGAATTCGTGTTCGCGGCCGGCGTGCGCCTGCTCGAGACGCGTCCGATCGACCTGATGTACCTGTCGACGACCGACTACGTGCAGCACAAGTGCGCGCCCGGCACGGAAGGCGCGAACGAGTTCTACGCGATGATGGACAAGTACCTGCAGCGCCTCGACGAGCTCGGCGCGATCGTCGCGATCACGGCCGACCACGGGATGAACGCGAAGCACGACGATGAAACCGGCGAGCCGAACGTGATCTACCTGCAGGAACTGTTCGACGAGTGGCTCGGCGAGGAGGCGGCGCGCGTGATCCTGCCAATCACCGATCCGTACGTCGTGCACCACGGCGCGCTCGGTTCGTTCGCGACCGTCTACGTGCCGGCGACGGCCGATGCCGAGGCGCTGCGCGCGCGGCTCGCCGCGGTCGACGGCATCGAGGTCGTGTTGACGGGCGCCGAAGGCTGTGCGCGCTTCGAACTGCCGCCGGCGCGGATGGGCGACCTGATCGTGATCTCGAAGCAGGACGTCGTGCTCGGCACGCGCCGCATCAAGCACGACCTGTCGGGCCTCGACGTGCCGCTGCGCTCGCACGGCGGGATCTCCGAGCAGATCGTGCCGCTGATCTTCAGCAAGCCGGTCGCGGGTGACGTCACGGGCCGCGCGCGGCTGCGCAACTTCGACATCATCGACATCGCGCTCAACCATCTGCAGTGATGCGCACGCATCCGTAAGGGGACACACTCATGAACGCCATTGCAGCATCGACGGACGTCCGCGAGATTCGTCGCGAAGCACTGCGAATCGACGGCGAACGGATTCATCGGGACGCGGTAATCGAAGTGCGCAACCCGTACGACGGCTCGCTGGTCGGCACCGTGCCGAAGGCGACGCTGGACGACGTGCGGCGCGCGTTCGCGACCGCACGTGCGTACCGGCCGACGCTCACACGTCACGATCGCGCGGCGATCCTGCGCCGCGCGGCCGATATCGTGCGCTCGCGCACCGCCGAGATTGCCGCGCTGATCACGGCCGAGGCAGGGTTGTGCATCAAGGATTCGACGTATGAGGCCGGCCGCGTCGCCGACGTGCTGACGTTCGGCGCCGGTGAAGTGCTGAAGGACGACGGGCAGATCTTCTCGTGCGACCTGACACCGCACGGCAAGAAGCGCCGCGTGTACACGCAGCGTGACCCGCTGCTCGGCGTGATCTCGGCGATCACGCCGTTCAACCACCCGATGAACCAGGTCGCGCACAAGATCGTGCCGTCGGTCGCGACCAACA